>NZ_JBEYCF010000041.1:0-69161 GCF_040632605.1 Streptomyces sp. NPDC019224
GACGCTCACGTACCGCGTCTACAAGGACGGGGCGAGCACCCCCGTCCACACCACGACGGGCTACTCCGTGTTCTGGGACCGGCCGCAGCTGCGGTCGCGCGCTTCGCTCCGCGAAGACAACGCGCCGTCGCTACGCGACGGATACATCGTGATGCTCCGCATCACTGACCCTGCGTCACTCCGTGACGCAGTCGGCCGCTCTGCGGCCGAGCGTACGAGATCCCGCTCCGCGGTCTCTCTCAACGGAGCTCGCTCCGCGAACTCCTAGGCTGGCTATAGGGGCCGGTGGCCGGCCGCGTTCGAGGGCCTTCGGAGTCTTGAATGCTGGGCCTCGAGGTTCCGAACTACTCTCGTTTCGATGAGGTGACCCGAGGTTAGGCGGCTCCTCCATCGTACCCACGGTAGCACTTTCGGGGTGCTTCCTTACGGAAGTGTGGGCAAAAAAGTTACGGGACCTCTGAGTTTTCGGGACGCTCCTCTTTGGCGGGGGTAGCGCCGGCTTCGCGGAAGATACTCTGGATCAACTGGCTTCGTTTCTCGGAGAGTTGGCCGTTCTTCTGGCCGGTGCGGACCTTGCAGAGCCAGGGTCCGATCATGACGCGCTCCCCGTCCACCTCGATCCCCTCCCGGGCTCCGGGAAGGCGGTCGTGACGTTCCACGAAGGCGCGCAGCAATGTGGCTGTCTGTTCGAAGGAGCGGCGCTTTCTGGTCTGGGGAGCGTTGGGCGTGGCGGGGGCGGTGGTGGTCTTCTTCGTCGTGAGGGTGATGTGCTCCGGGGTGAGGCCGAGGTGGGCCAGGAGGTGGCGTTGGCCGGGGTTGAGGGTGTTCCAGGTGGTGAGTTGGCGGTGCAGCCAAGCGCCGGCCTTCACGCCGTCAATCACCTTGTCACGGTGCAGAGTTGTGGGGTCGTGTCCGTCCTGGAGGTGGCGGGCCAGGAGGTGGTACTTGCGGTGCCAGTCAGGTCCGTGAGGGAGGAGCCAGTCGGCGTCGAGGGCGGTGAGGCGGGTGTGGCGGGTTTCGGAGAGTTTGCCTTTGCGGGCGAGGCCGCGTTGGTCGACGAGGAACTGGCCGCCGGGGTCCTGGGCGGGGATGGCGAGGTGGCCGTGTTCGGCGTGGAAGGTCTCGATGAGGGTCATGTTGCCCTCGAAGGCGGCTTCGTTCTCGTCCCAGATCATGCCGAGGTTCTCGAGTTCGGCAGTCCAGTCGGTGGTCAGGGTGCCTCGGCGGTGGGCGGTGCGTTGGCCTGCGATGAATGCTCCCAGGCGGTAGCCGTATGCGTCGGTGTAGTCAGCCGGGGCTTTCAGGTGGCCGTGTTCGGCGTGGTAGCGGGTGGCCGCTGCCAGACCGGCGCGGCGGGGTGCGGAGAGCACCGCGCCGGTGGAGGGCCAGGCCAGCATGTCCATCGCGCGGGCGATCGCCTGGGGGTCGAGGGTGAAGTCGAAGCGGAACCGGCGTGTAAGAAGGCGGTGGGTGGTGTTGTCCAGGCGGTGCGCGGTGGTCTTGCGCGGGGCGCGGGCGGCGATGGTCTGGTCGTGGTGGCGTAGCGCGGCGGTGATGAGCCAGAGGGCTTCGTAGGGAGTGTCGAGGAGGTTGGTGGGGTCGGCGTCGGGTGGGGTGTAAGCGGGGATGATCAGGCTTGCGGTCTTCACGTCGGTGGTGGGGGGTTTGCGTAGGGCGCGGCCTAGGGCCTGGACGATGCGGCGCACGCTTTGCGTGCGGGAGGCGAACACGATCGCGTCCACGGCGGGCAAGTCGATGCCCTCGCCCAGGACTTGGGCGTTGGAAATTACGGCGCGGTCGGCGTTCGCGAAGTGGTCGAGGAGTTTCGCGCGCTGGTCGGGGGTGTGGTTGCCGTTGATCGAGGAGACGGACAGGGTGCCGGCCCAGGAGGGGCGTTGCTCGGGTGGGAGGGTGCGCAGGGTGTGGGGGAACTGGCGGGCGAAGTCTGCGGCGTCGGCGACCTGTTGGAAGTAGACGATCACATGCTTGAGATTGTGTTCGGTCATCGCTTTGAGAACTGCCAGGTGCAGGGCGGTCGTTCGGCGCGCGGTCGGGGCGAAGCCGGTGTGCGCGCCGTGAGGGTCGGTCAGGACGGTGCGCAGGTCGGTGTCGGTGATGGTGGGGACGAGGAGCTGGTAATCAGCGAGGATGCCGTCCTCGATGGCTTGGGCGTGGGTGTAGGTGTGCAGGCGAGGGCCGAACACTTTCGGGTCGTCCATGGAGGCGATCAGGGACGGGGACTCCCACTGTGGTGCGGTCGACGCGGTCCGCTTCGGGGTCGGGCGGGTGTCCGGGGCCTCGGCCAGGCGTGGCGCTTCCCACTCATAGGGTGTGGCGGTTAGGTACAGGCGGCGGTCAGTGCGGATCCGGGAGGAGTCGTGGACCATGGTCCATTCCTTGTCCCAGGAGCCCGCGGTGCGGTGCGCCTCGTCCACGATCGCGAGGTCGAAGGCTGGAGCCGGGAAGACGGAGTGCTGGGTCTCCTCGATCCGCTGGAGGGAGTCCAAGGTGACGAATACCGTCGCCTGCTCGTTCTTCTTGGCGCGCTGGGTCAGCCAGTACGCGAGGTACTCCCCCGATCCTGTACTGCTTGCTCCTGCCTCGGCGAGGGCGGGGTGCTTGTCCGCGTTCAGTGACGACACCGCCATCAAAGACTCGGTCCGGCCGTCCGCGCGGGCCGCGGCCGCCCACTGGCCGATCAGGTCCCTCGAGGGCACCACTACCAGCAGGAACCGGACGTCGAGGGCCTCGGCCGTACGCAGGGCGATCAGTGTCTTGCCTGTGCCGCAGGCGGAGACCATGTGGCCCCGAGTTCCGGGCTTTCTCAGTCCGCGCGCCCCACTGTCCACTGCCGCTTGTTGATCTGGGCGCAGCACCCGGCGGGGAGTGGCGGTGCGAGGGCCGGGGGGTGTGGTCGTGACCTCGGGTTCGGAGGGGGCTGGCATAGGAGTGGGACCTCGGCAGACGGCGGGGAGTGGGCTGTTTTATCCTCTCGTTCCTGGATTGGGCCCAGATAAGGTTGTCTGGCTTCAGGCAGCGAAGCCGATGTTGGACACGTACTCGTACTGGCCCCACTGGGAGCCCAGGTCCGGGAGGACATCGGTGGTCCAGATGTCGTCGAGGGCTCGGAGGTCACCGGTGGCCCACGCGGACACGATGTTCTCCCAGTGGCGCACGTTCACCCTGCGGTACTCGATGACGCGCTGGTGCGGTGTTTGGACTTGGGCCTGGTTGAGAGGGTGGATCTCTACGCGGGTTCCGCCGCTGGAGTTGAGGCGTTTGATGAGGTGGCGGGCTATGTTGTGGCGGCGCACCGTGCGGTAGGCGGTCTCGATGCGTTCCAGGTTGGCTTTCGTGGGGTGTTGTGTGCCGGCCAGCCAGGCTTTCAGGGTGCGGTCGGTGACTGTCAGGCCGGCGGTGCGGGCTGCTTGCAGTTTCCGGGGAGACTTCGTCAGGTAGTGCAGACGCGCCGTCAGGCCACGCGAGGTCGTAATCGGGGTGGCGATGAAGTCGGCTAGGTCGTCCAGACGGCGTGCTACGAGGTCGCTGCCTTTGACGCCTTCGGCGCCGTATTGCCCGAAATCGTGTGTCTGTTCCGGCACTTACCCCGCTCCGCTTCCTTATGGTCCTGGCTGGTAAGCCTACGGGCTCGGGTATGGGTATGGGTGTTCTTGGGGGTAGGCGTCGGCGGCAGGACCGGTTCCTGCGTGATGTCCGTTCCCAGGTGGTTGCATCGCTTTGGAACGTGCTGTTGGAAGGCGGCGTGTTCCAGGGCAGGTCACTGGTAGAGAAAGTCTGTCCACCACACCTCGAGTCCGGCGACCAGGGTGACGGCGTTGTCGGCTGCTTCCCGCCGCTGTGCCACGCTGCACGCGTTGTACACGGTGCTGCCTTCCTCTCGGTGCTTGTGGTATTTGGCGGCGATCCGGATGAAGGTGGCCGAAGGGCGGAAAAGGGTGTCCGCTGCCGCGTCTTCGTCTACGAGTTCTGCGGGAAGCCCGCCGTAGACCTCGGAGGCGATCCAGCAGGACCAGTCCAGCAGTTTGTGTGTCGCGACCGCGTCGTTAGCGATGCGGTCAAGCAGCATCGGGCGGCATTCGGGATCGAAGCATCTGTCCCTCGTGGCGTAGAACAGCTGGTCCAGCACGGCATCGTCCGCACGGCGCGGGAGGTCGGGCAGGCACAGCTCGGAAGGGCTGCTGAACTGCCGTTGTGGAGGTGTTCCATTGGGGTGTGCGTGGTCAGTGCTGGTCATGGTGTTCTCCACGGTCTTCTTGGTAGTGGGTTCCTGCTCCGTCTTCTCGGCCGTGCTGCGGGGCGCGACTGCGGTTCAGGTCGTCATGAGGCGGTGGTAGTCCTCGACCCGCTGGACCAGGTCGTCTTGGGGGATGTGAGTGAAGGTGCTCATCCGTGCGTAGGTGATGCCTTATCAGGCCGGTCAGCGCGAGTTCGTACAGGGCCTGGTCGTTGCGGGCCCTGGCGGCGCCGAGGCTGGCCAGGCCGAGCTCCACAACGTCCGCAGCTGGCGTCGTCCCTTCGATGGCGAGTCGTCACAGGCATCGTCACCAGCAGCCGCTTCCCCTCCGTTTGCTCCCGCCAACCCCCACCTACCCACCCGCCGTCTCCCGGCAACATGATCAACAAGACAGAGGAGCGCAACCAGCCGCGGGCGCCAGTGCCGTCAGCGGATTCCGGCGTTGTCCGCCGCATCAGTGCCCGGTCCATCCATGACGCCCCGCCCGGGATCAGGCAGGCATCGCCGGGGAAACACAGGGCCACAGTGCTCCCGGTCGCCGTCGGCAGTCAGCTGGAAAAGAGGCTCTCAATTTTCCTCATATTCTCTCACTCGGATGTAAACTGTCCCCATGCCCAAGAACATCACGGTGGACGATGTCACCCACACTCAGATCACCCTGCTCGCCCGCGCCTGGGACGTCACCCCCGGGGAGGCGGTGCGCCGGTTGGTCGATCACTTCCAGCGCCCCTCCCCCGCCACAGCCCCATCCGCCCCCGCAGGCAACCGGGTTGCCGTCCATGCCATTTACGACGGAGTGCACATCCCCGGCCTGTACGATCCCGCAACCCAGGCGCTCACGATCACCGAGGGCCCGGCGGCCGGCGCGTACCGCACACCCAGCGGGGCGGCCAGTGCGGTCCTGCAGGCACTCAAGCCGCACGTGAAGCCCAATCGCAACGGCTGGGGCTTCTGGGCTCTCGACGACAGCGGTGAACTCCTTCAGACGCTCCGCCGACGCTAAGCGACCGGCGTCTCCCCGGAACCGCCACGAACTCAATATTGCTCACACCTCTCTGCTTCGCTACTATCGATGCTCATCGTGGTGGTGGCCGTACCGCCGCTTCGCGCACGAGGCTGGGAGCCGCATGTGCACAACGACCGAGACCCGCTGCTGAGCCAACGCTCTGCCCTCATCCTGCTTCTGGGCGTGCTCGTGGGTATCGGCGCCGGAACCGTGGCCGCACTCGGAGACGCCGACCCAGCCACCGCCGTACTGACCGGCGCAAGTGCCTCCGGCGCAGGCGTCATCTTCTTCAACGCCACCATCGCCTAGAGCCCGCCCAGCCTCGGAACAGGGTCCGGTCGCTCGCGCCGACCTCCTCGCCCAGGGCCGCCACCCGTTCGTGCCATGAGAGATATCCCGCCGCCGTCCGTACTGACCTCGTCCACCACCACGGACGACAGATGAGAGAACGCCGCGGAGAACACCGAGAACACGCTGCAATCACACAAAGGGCCATCCTGCCAGCCGGTTATGACGCCCTGTCACCGCTCCACAAGAAGTGGATCAGAGCCCAGGAGAGAGACCGGTGCGCAGCAGCTGCGGGTGGCGTACGACTACGTCACTCCCGAGGTGTGGTCGCCGGGCGGGTTCCCGCTCGGGGTGTGGCTGAAGACGCAGCGCACGGCTTTTAGGGCGGGGCGGTTGGAGCGGGAGCGGGCCGCTGAGCTGGGTGCGCTGGGGATGGTGTGGTCGCACCAGGACCTCGCCTTCGGAGAAGGCCTCGCAGCCGGGCGGAAGTGGGCGAGCGTGCACGGGCATTTCCTGCCGCCGGTGGGGGCGGTGTGGAACGGCTACCCCGTCGGGAACTGGGCCAAAGCACAGCGGGCAGCAGCAAAGCTCGCTGACGAGCTCGAGGCCCGCCGCGCAGCGGGCGAGCCGGTCGGCTCGGAGGCCGGGGCGCTGCCCGAGTCACGGCGGGAGGCGTTGGAGGAGATCGATGCTGAGTGGTGCCCGACCGCGTGGGACAGCGCCTGGCAACGCAACTTCCGGCTCGTACGCATCCACACAGCCGGCGGCGGCACCGTGCCGACCGAGGCCGGCGAGACTCGTTCGGCCAGTTCCACAATCCCGAGCATCTGACGCGCGGAGTCCGCGTCCCGCACGCCCTTGATCGCCGCCTGCGTGCCCAGCAGCGAGCCGCCCAGCGCACCCGCCAAGCCGATGCCTGGTGTGAGAACCGTCGCCCACCCCGGATCGATGGCCCGCTCATGCCCGGGTGATGCCACTCATCAGCGTGTGCGGCGTGGGCGAAAGCCCTGTGTCAGGTCGTCAGGGCCGCCGTCAGCGTCTGCTCGCTCTGCGAACCGCTGAGCACCTTGCCGTTCTCGAAGAAGAAGACGGGTACGCCGGTGATGCCGAGGGAGCGCACCCGGGCCAGCTCGGCCTCCAGTTCGGCGCGTCCGGTGTCGTCGAAGGTGACGCCGGTCTCGTCGGCGAGGCGGGCGAGGACGGCCGGGTCGCCGATGTCGAGGCCTTCGGTGAAGTGGGCCCGGAACAGCCGCTCGGCCATGGGTTCCTGACGTCCCTGGGCGCCGGCAAGGGCGAGCAGCCGGTGGCTCTCGAACGTGTTGGTGGCGAGGGCCCGTTCGTAGTCCAGGGTGAGTCCGTCGCCGCGGGCCTCGGTCGCCATCCACTCGATGCTCTCGCGCACGCCCTGCCCGAGGTGCCGCTCCAGGGCCTCGATCAGCGGGGTGGCCGTGCCCGAGGCGTGGGGTGCGAGCTGGAACGGCAGGAAGGAGATGGTGATCTCCTCTCCCTTGGCGCGCAGTGTGCCGGCCGCCCGGTACAGGCGGGTCACGGCGACGTAGGAGTGGGCGCAGGCGATGTCGATGACTACCTGGACGTTCACGGGGTCTCCTTGGTGAGGGGCTGGTCCGGCCGGGCCGCCAGACGTTCGAGGGTGGGCACGAGTTCGGCGGGGGTGGGTGCGCTGAGGGTGTCCTGGTGCAGGCGGTGCGCGCCCTGTCTGGCCCAGGGGTGGCACAGCACCTGTTGCAGCTTCTCGCGCAGTGCGTCCGGGGTGAGTTCGGTCGGCGGCAGGACGAGGCCGGCGCCGCGCTCGGCGATGTAGCGCGCCTGGCTGATCTCGTCCCAGCGCTCGTTGGGCACGATGACCTGCGGTACGCGGTGGGCCACCGCGGCGGCCACGGTGCCGGCGCCGCCGTGGTGGACGATCGCGGCGCAGCTGGGCAGGACGGCGTTGAGCGGCAGGTAGTCGATGACGCGTACGTTGTCGGGGAGCCGGCCGACCTGGGCCAGCTGGTCGGCGTTGAGGGTCGCGACGAGTTCGATGTCGAGCCCTTCGGCCGCGGCGATCAGGTCGGCGACGGACACGTCGGTGCGGCCGAAGCGCACCAGGGGGCGGCTGGTCTGGCCCAGGGTGAGGCAGACGCGCGGCGACCGAGGGGGCTGGACCAGCCAGGGCGGGAGCACGGTGGAGCCGTTGTAGGGGACCGCGCGCACGGGCAGGTACGTCAGGCCGGGAAGGTCGTGGCGGGCGCGTCGTCCCGTGCGCAGGATGTCCACGGTCCACTGGCCGAGCAGGATCTCCTCGGTGTAGTCGAGGCCGTGGCGGCGCAGCAGCGGGTCCATCCAGGTGATGAGCGGGTCGTGCGCGGGGTCGGTGCCGGTGCGGGCGCAGTCGGCGAGGGACAGGGCCCTGATGTGCGCGACGTTGTCGTTGCCGAAGAGCACCCGTCCGTGGGCGACGCCGGCGGCTCTGGCCGCCATCGCCGCGGGGAAGCACAGGGGGTCCCACAGGACGAGGTCGGGTTCCGTGTCGCGTACGAGGTCGACGAGGTGGTCCACGACGGGGCGGCCGCCGTCGGCGGGGGCGTCCAGCGCGTAGTTCATCGCCCACTGGAAGGCCATGCCGGCGCGGGTGGTCCGCCAGTCGTCGAGGTGCTCGGGGTCCACCGCGAGGGCGTCGGGGGCGAGTTCGGGGTGCTGTCCGGACAGGCGGGCCCGTCCCATGGGCAGCAGGTCCTCCCGCACCCCGAGCGGGACGACGGTGAGGCCGGCCCCGGCGGCCATCTCGGTCATGTCGGGTTTCAGGAGGCCGGGTTGGGTGGCGACGGTCACGGTGTGTCCGGCGGACTGCAGGGCCCAGGCCAGCGGTACGAGGGGATACAGGTGGGACGCGAGGGGGAAGGCGGCGATCAGTACGCGCATGGTTCGGTCCGTTCCGGCCGGGGGGTCAGGGCTGTCTGCAAAGCTGTTCCAGGGCCGCGACGACGGTCGACGGCAGGGGCATCCCGGCGATCTCGTCGGCCAGGTTCCGGGCGGCGGCGCGGTAGGCCGGCTCGCCGACGATGTGGCCGGCGGCCTTGGCGATGGTGCGGGGCGCGTCCTCGTCCTCGCCGAGCACGACGGCGCCGCCGCGGTCGGCGAGGCGGTGGGCGGCGGCGGCGAAGTTGGCGGCCTTCGGCACGATCACCTGCGGTACGCCCGCGTTGGCGGCGGTCAGTGCGGTGACTCCGCCGCCGTGGTGGACGATCACGTCGCAGGTGGGGGCGAGCACGTCGAGCGGGACCCAGCCGATGCGTGCGCCGGTGGTCTCCTGGCGCAGTCCCTGGGCGGCCTTCTCCGGTGCGGCCACGACGAGTTCGGCGCCGAGCGCGGCGAACTCCTCGACCATGGCGCGCAGGAACGTGTAGTTGCGGTCGACCTCCTGGCCGCTGGCGACCCGGCTGCCGGAGGTCAGGCAGATGCGCGGCCGGTCGCCCTTGGTGTACATCCAGGGCTCCAGCTGCCGCTGGGCGTTGCCGGGGGTCCAGCGCATCGGCTGGATCGGCAGGTCGTGGTCGGGGCGGACGGACGGCGGGCTGATGTCGATGAACAGGTCGGGCGCGGGCAGTGCGGTCAGCCCCGCCGCGGCGAGTTCCGGCGCCAGTTCGTCCTCGGCTCCGGCGTCCATCGCCGCGTACTCCATGGCGTCCCACGCGTGTCGTACGCAGGGCACGCCGAGGCGGGTGGCCAGCAGCGGGGCCGCGTAGGACAGGGTGCCGCCGACGACGAGGTCGGGGTGCCAGGCGGCGGACAGCTCGTCGAGCGCGGGCAGGCTGTCGACGGCCATCCGGGCGAACCAGCCGCCTGTGTGGTGCATCTGGGCGGCGGGGGTGGTGGGTACGGGGACGGGGTTCCCGGCGCGGTCCCGCAGGAGGAAGTCGGGGATGGTCTTGGCGGTGACGGGGACGGCGGGCAGGCCGACTCCGGTGATGACCGGGGTCATCTCCTGCGTGGCCGCCATGATCACTTCGTGTCCGGCCTGGCGTGCGGCCGTGGCCAGGGGTGCGAGCGCGAACACGGTGGCCGAGCTGGCCCCCGCGATGAAGAGGATGCGCATGTCGGGTCGTCTCTCCTGGTGGGTCCGGGTCGGTGTGCGGGTCAGCCGCGCCGTGCGGGGGCGAACAGGTCGACGAGGAACGGCGGGAAGGCGCCGCCGGCGGCCGCCGCGGCGACGAACTCCCCCGCGAGTCGTGTGAGTTCGGCCGCGCCGTCGGCGCCGAGGTGCTCGTAGGGCGCGCGGTCGCGCCGGTCGGTGTCGTGCTCCAGGTCCTCGCGCAGGGTGCGGCCCTGTCCGGTGAGGCGGCCGTCGGCGTCCAGGAGTCCGCGCTCGTTCAGGCGCCGCTCGGCGGCCGTCCAGTCCCCCTCGGTCCAGCCCCGCTTGGTCATCACCACGTCGCGCGGCATACCGGTGTCACTGGCGCTGTGCGAGACGAGCGCCTCGATGCCGTCCAGGTCCGCGGCGGTCAGTGCCCCGATGTGGCTGTCGCCGCGGTGTTCGCGCAGCAGGGTGGCCGCGTGCCACAGGGCGAGGTGCGGCTCCTCGGGCACCGGCTGGTCGGCGAGGGCGGCGTACAGGGTCCGCCCGTGGCGGGTGCCGCCCTCCGTGGCGCGCAGCGCCAGCAGCGCGGCCCGGCGCATCGCGGAGGAGCCGATCGCCTCGGGGCCGAGGACGCGGCGCAGGGTGAGGTCGGCGGCGCGGGTCCGGGCGGCCGTCGCCTCCTCGGGCGTGATGCGCTGCCACAGGGCGGGCAGGTGCCCGCCGATCATGTCGTGCCGGAAGCTGTAGAACGCGGCGGTGACGACGCCGGGGCCGACCGGCCCGAGTGCGGCGGCGCGGCCGGCCAGGTAGCAGGCCATGGGGTCGGTCACGCCGAACGCCGCCATCTCCCCGTCGTGGTCCGGGCTGAAGTAGACCGTGGAGTGGATGGTGTTGAGCACGCTCTGGCACTGCCGTACGGGCAGCTGCGTGGGCATGAGCGGGGTCCTCCTGACGGGGTGGGGTGCGGGCGGACACTGCGACGGCCGGCCCGTGGGTCCGGGCCGGCCGTCGAGAGGGTGTGGGCCGCCGGCGGGTCAGGCCTGGTAGGGGCGGGTGGCGCGGGCGTACCGCAGGGTCTCGCCCCACCAGGACAGCTGGTCGAGCAGGCCCTTGGCGGCGGCCTCGCTGCCCTCGGGGCTGACCGCCTCGCCGTCCTCGTGGAAGCTGGTCCAGGCGTTGTGGAAGCTGAGCATGTCGCGCACCGTGATGGCGTGCAGCTCGGCGAAGATCTGCCGCAGGTGCTCCGCGGCGCGCAGGCCGCCGCCCATGCCGCCGTAGGAGATCAGGCCGACGGGCTTGGCCTCCCACGGCGCCTTGTACCAGTTGATCGTGTTGGCCAGGGCGGGCGCGACGGTGTGGTTGTACTCGGGCGTGACGACGACGAAGGCGTCGGCCGCGCCGAGGCGCTCGCCGAGCGCGGCGTGGATCTCGGCGGTCCGCGCGTCGGGCTTCTGCCCGAACGACGGCATGACCAGCGGCAGCGGGAACTCGGCGAGGTCGATGAGGTCGACGTCGAGGTCGGTCCGCTGCTCGGCCTGGCCGGCGAACCACCGGGCGACGGTCGGGCCGAACCGGCCGTCCCTGACACTGCCGATGATGACGGCCAGCTTGAGGGGGGCGTTGCTCATGGGTTTCCTTCCTACGGCGCACGGTGCGTGCGTCTGGTGTGTGGGGGTGCGTGCGGGGTCGGGCGGTTCAGGCCGACGGAGACCAGTCGGGCTCGGCGGTGATCTCCAGGACGGCGCAGCCGAAGGTGAATCCGCTGCCGAGGCCGCACAGGGCGATCCGGTCGCCGATGTGCACCCGGCGGGTCTCGAAGAGGTGGGCGAGGGCGGCCAGTTGGTCGCCGGCGCCGATGTGGCCGACGTCGCGGCCCCAGTCCCAGCAGGTGCGGGAGAAGCCGATGCCCTGTTCGGTGAGGCGGAACATGCGGTCGGCGGCCTGCCGGCCGAGGTTCGGCAGCACCAGGACCTCAAGGTCGTCGAGGCTCGTCTTGGCGTCGGCCAGCGCGATCCGCAGGGCTTCCGCGTTGCCGCCGAGCAGGGTCTGCGAGACGGCGTGCCCGGGCTGCGCGTCGGTGCGCAGGTACCCCTCCTTGCGGGCGCGCAGGTCGACGGGCCAGCCGGCCTCGCCGGGGGTCGTCGTCCACTGCTGGCCGGCCCGGTGGATCTCCTCGTGCGTGGCGTCGCCGACCAGGGACGTCGACAGGACGCGGGCGACGCCGTGGCCGCGGGTCACCAGCATGGCCGCGCTGCCGTCGGCGCGGACCGTGCCCTGGTCGGAGCGGTAGCGGTCGAAGACGGGCAGGGGGTAGGTGTCGCCGGTGGTGATCAGCACCGCCGACGACGACGCGGCCGAAGTGACGTGTGCGGCGGCCAGGTTGAGGGCGACGAGCGCGCCGTTGGAGGCCTGCTTCACCTCGAAGGCGGCGGCGCGCCCGCCGACGGTCCGGTTCTGTATGTAGGCGGCGGGGCTCCAGTGGTCGATGCCCTGGAAGCCGACGCTCGCGTGCATGAGCAGTTCCACGTCGGCGCCGGTGCGGCCGGAGCGCTCCATCGCGAGGCGGCCCGCGGCCACGGCCATGTCGGCGGGGTTCTGTCCGTCGGCCGCGACGCTGATGTGGGCGTAGTCCTGAAGCTCGGCCTCCCGCGCGTCGCAGCGCCCTTGGCGGACGGCGTCGGCGACGCTCTCGGGCGGGGCGAGGGATGCCGCCGCCGCGGAGATGTAGACGTCACTCCACTGCACTTGCTTCACCTGTCCAGGGTTGGGGGACAAAGGAGGGGATCGGGGGTGCGCGGCCGGGTGCTCAGTCCGTGCTCGCGTTGTGCTTGGCGAGCGGGGCGGCCGGTCGGGTCGCCTGGGGCGTGTTCCCGTCCGCGAGGGGGACGTCCTTGAGGAACCAGGCGGTGACGAAGCCGGCGGCGGCGATCACCGCGGCCAGGACGAAGGCCTTGTGCGAGCCGCTGACCACGGCGTGGGTGTAGGTCGAGCGGGCGGCCTCGGACATGCGGGCCAGCGAGGCGGCGTCCAGTTGGGCGTGCGCTCCGTTCGCCCCGGTGTCGATGGAGGAGGTGAACACGGTGCCCATCACGGCGACGCCGAAGGCACCGCCGATGGTGCGGATGAGGGTGGCGGTGGAGGAGGCCACGCCGAGGTCGCGCGCCTCCACGTTGTTCTGCGAGACGAGCAGCGTGGTGCGGGTGATGAACCCGGCGCCGGCGCCGTAGACCACCATGTACAGCGAGGAGGTGACTGCGGAGGTGCCAGCTCCCATCAGGGCGAACAGGGCGAGGCCGATGGTCATCAGGGCGGTGCCGATCAGTACGTAGCGACTGAAGCGACCGCTTTCCGTGATCCGTCGGCCGCCGATCATGCCGACGGCTGTCATCGCGATGACCACCGGGAGCAGCAGCAGGCCGGAGTCGGTGGCCGAGGCGCCCTGGACGCTCTGCTGGAACACCGGCAGGTAGGTCATCGCGCCGAACATGACGAAGCCGGCGAAGAAGCCGACCCCTGTGATCAGGGAGAAGTTGGAGCTGCGGAACACCCGCAGCGGGATGACCGGTTCGGCGGCCCGGCGCTCGGCCGCCACGAACGCGGCGAGGGCGAGCGCCCCGAGGACGGCCAGCCCGACGATGGGCGCCGAGGCCCAGGCGTAGCGCGTTCCGCCCCAGGTGGACAGCAGGACGAGGGAGACGATGCTGACGGTCAGCAGTGCGGCCCCGAGGTAGTCGATCCTGGCCTTGGCCCGCTTCTTGGGCAGCTTGAGCACGAGCGCCAGGGTGATCAGGACGACGATGCCGATCGGTACGTTGATGTAGAAGGCCCAGCGCCAGCCGAGGTGGTCGGTGATCACGCCGCCGACGAGGGGTCCGGCGACCATGGAGACGCCCATGACCGTGGCCAGCATGCCTTGGTAGCGGCCGCGTTCCCGCATGGGGATGAGGTCGCCGATGGTGGCGAGGGCGCCGACCATGAGGCCGCCGCCGCCCAGGCCCTGCAGGGCGCGCAGGGCGATCAGCTGGCCCATGTCCTGGGACATCCCGGCGAGCGCCGAGCCGGCCAGGAAGATGACCACGGACGTGAGGAAGATGCCCTTGCGTCCGTACATGTCGCCGAGCTTGCCCCAGATCGGCGTGGAGGCCGCGGTGGTGAGGGTGTAGGCGGTGACGACCCACGACAGGTGGTCGAGGCCGCCGAGGTCGGCGACGATCGTCGGCATCGCGGTGCCGACGATCAGGCCGTCGAGCATCGCCAGCACCATGGCAGTCATGAGGGCTGCCAGGATCCAGTACAGCTGCCGTACGGGAGGCTTCACTTCATTCGTCGTCACACCGTTCTCCAAGGTGGGGGGGTGGATCCGTCGCTTCAACACCGACGCTCCACCCTCAAGTGCGCTTGAGGTCAAGCACGCGTGTTCACATCACCGGGGTGCCGTCCGGTCCGGGACCGTCGGCCCAGACGAGACGGAAGCCCCACTCGCGCAGCCGCCAGCCGTTCCGGGTGCGCACGGCCTCGCCGCTGTAGTAGCCGCCGATGTCGAACAGCGGGCCGATCCGGTCCGCCTGCCCGGGCAGCGGCGCGTGGACATGGGTGGCGACCACGTGCATCCGCACCCGTGCCGTGTCGCCGGCCAGGGCGATGTCGTGACTGGCGCCCACGTGCAGCGTCCGGTCGAACCTGACCTTGGCCGCGTGGTGGAATTCGGCGACCTTCTCGATGCCTTTCACCGTACCGATCGGAAAATGCATCCGAACATCCTCGGTGAATATCGTGGACGGCCAGCTGCTGTCGAATCCGTTCTCGTCCTGGATATCGAGGAGAACGATATAACGATCGATGAGCCGGCTGATTTCGGCACGATCGCTCAACTCGCGCACCGTGCTCTGCAGCTCCTCTATCTCTGCGGCGAACCGCCGGAGGGGGAGCGCGACATCTTGCTGGCCTTTTTCGGCTACACCCATCCCGAATAACTCCCTTGACATTGGGTTCAGCTGGTCAGGAGTCACGCGGAATCAACTATGCCCCCCTCATTCCGCACCCGTTGACCCTTCCAGGATCCCGGAGTCGGCAACCCGTATCAATAGCGCCCATTACAGAGCTCTGTCATTTTTCGAGGAACTACGTCAGAGAAGTGTCAGACAGTGCGCGTCAGTCGATTCCCCGGAAGATGCAGCGGTCGGGGACCTCCTGCTCCTCCCCCGCCAGCAGCGCCGGCCGTGTCCCGTCCTCTTCCTGCCGTGCTTGCGTGTCCATCGTTCCTCCCGGTGACGTTGACGGTGGGCGGTGCTGCCTGCGTGCGCACGAGACAGTCCTCCAGAAAGCCGATGGCCCTCAGGTGGTAACTGCGCGCCGCCCAGCCGAGGCTGATGTTGTGGCCCGCGTTCGGCTGGTGGTCGACGCTCACGTCGGCCGCGGACAGCGGGCGGCGCAGTTCGGCGAGGGCGTCCTCGTCGAACTCCCACCACCTCTCCTGCTCCGCGAACGTGAAGCGGACCGGCACGGTGACGAACGCCGCGATGCCCGGGTACAGGTCCGGCCACAGCGGCCCCTGATGGGACTCGTGCAGCGGCACGGGCGAGATCAGGTCGCGGGCGAGCCGGAAGGCGTCGGGCGGGTAGAGGCGCAGCGAGCCCCAGTGCCGGCGCCAGTCGCCGTGCCCGTCGAGGCCGGGCAGCTGGTGCGGGCCGACGGCGAGCCGGCTGCCGAGACCGGAGATGTCGAGGCCCAGCAGCGCGCCGCCCTCGTCGGCCGCCGCGGCGGCCAGGGCGAGCTTGCCCCCGTTGGAGTGTGCGAGCAGGAAGAAGCCCGCTCCCACGTCGTGCCTCTCGGCGAAGGCGGCCAGGATCCCGTGCAGGGTGGTGGCCTGGTCGGTGACCGTCTGGCCGTCCGGCAGGTGCTCGGCGGAGCGCCCGTAGCCGGGCCGGTCGACGGCCAGCACGGTGTAGCCGAGCTGCGCCCCGAGGGCCAGCAGGGACAGTCCGGGGCGGGCGCGGCTGTCGAAGTAGGCGGCGCTCATGCCGCCGCCGTGGATCGCGACGACGACCGCCCGGGGCGCTCCGGCCGGCTCGGCGAGCAGCGCCGAGTACGGGATGCCGTCCACGTCGAGGACGAGTTCGCTTACCTCCGGAGCACCGGAAGTGCGGGGATCGGTCATGAAGTCCAGGCTCCTGGGTGCTCAAGGGCCGGGTGGTGGTGCGGCCGTGCCGGTCAGCGCGGTCTGCGCAGCGGCGCGGCGGCGGCCACGCTCCAGGCGATACGTCGGCGTACGAGTTCGTGGATCGGGGCGCACGCTCCGGTGCTCCGGGTCCCGGCCTTCGGCCGGTCCGGCTGCGCCCTGGCGGTGTCAGCCACGGCGCACCGCCGCCGAGGCACCGATGTCGCGGACCAGGCGGGCCTGGTGCAGGGTGTCGTCGTCGCCGCGCGCCTTGTCGGCCACCGACCGGACGAACGACCTTACGACCGCGGCGACTTGGTCGGCGGCGGGCAGGACTTCCGTCCGTGTTCCGGAGCGGAGCTCGACGCGTACCTGCGGCCGGTGGCCGGCGGGGGGTGTGAAGGCCCGGTCGACGGTGATGCGTCCGGCGCTCCCCCACAGCAGGTAGCGCGAGCTGTAGCCGTGGTCGAGGCCGAACGTGAGGTGGGCCGTGACCCCGTCGGGGCGCCTGAGCAGCGCGGAGCCCGCGGTGTCCACGGTGTGTCCGGCGGTGCCGTGCAGCGTGGCGCCGACGACGTCCAGCTCGGGGCCGAGGAAGTGCAGCGCCGCGCGGACCGGGTAGACGCCGGTGTCGAGGAGGGCGCCGCCGCCGAGCCCGGCGTCGTATCGGATGTCGGTGCCGGGCAGCTTCGGGATCGCGAACTCGGCCTGGAAGGAGCGCAGTTCACCGATCAGGCCGTCGGCGACCCATTGCCGTACCGTCGCGTGCTGCGGGTGGTGGACGAACAGCACGTTCTCGGTGAGGACCAGGTGCGACTCGGCGGCCAGGGCGAGCAGGTCGCGGGTGCGTTCCAGGTCCGTGGTGAGCGGCTTCTCCGCGAGGACGTGCTTGCCCGCGCGCAGCGCGGCCTCGGTCCAGGTGGCGTGCAGCGCGGCGGGCAGCGGGATGTAGACCGCGTCCACGTCGGAGCGCTCGAGCAGCGCGGCGTAGCCGTGCACCGGGCGGGTGCCGAAACGCCCGGCGGCCTCGCGGGCCCGTGCCGCGTCCCGGCTGGCGACGGCAGCGATCTCGACGTCGTCGGCCGCGGCCATGGCCGGCAGCATGCGGCGCAGCGCGATGTCCGCGCAGCCCAGGACTCCGATCCTCAGGGGTGGTCTCACGCCGGGGTCCGCATCGCGTTGAGGCAGGCCAGCAGGGTGCGGCCCTGCACGTTGACGTAGTGCCCGTGCCGGACGAGCGAGGTGAGCTGGGCGGGCGTGACCCAGCGGTAGCCGGGCGGCGCGTCCAGCGGTGCCGTGTCCTCGTCGGCCTCGACGATCAGGTAGCGGCTCTCGGCGTTGAGGAACCGGCCGCCCTCCTCGGCGTGCACGGCCGCGTAGCGGATCCGGTCGGCGGGCGCGTCGAGGACGAGGTCGAGGAACGGCGGCCGGTCCCCGCCGTGCAGGTGGGCGTAGTTGCCCGGGGTGTACTGGACGGTGGGGCCGAGCTCCGTCGTGTCGAGGAACCCGGCCTCGACGCGCGCGTGCGCCAGGACGTGCGGTACGCCGTCGAAGGTGCGGGTCAGGAAGGCGGCGACACCGAGTCCGACCGGCTCGAACAGGGGCTGCGTCCAGCCGGTGACCTCGCGGCTGCCGGCCTCGACGCGGACGGCGACGACGTCGAAGTAGCGGCCGTCGCGGTGGCTGACGGTGTGCTCGTCCTGCGTCCAGCCGGGCAGGTCCTTCAGCGGGACGCGCTGGACGGCCAGGTCGTGGCGGGCCCGCTCGGCGGTGAACCAGGACAGCAGCTCGGTGTCCGAGTGCAGGGCCGCGTCCGTGTCGTCCGGGAACGGCGCGCAGGCGAGCACCGTGCGCGCGTCCATGTTCACCACGTTGTCGCGGCGCAGGAGCTGACCGATCTGGCCGAGGGTCAGCCAGACGAAGTCGTCGTGCAGGGGCACCTCGCCCCGCGCCTCGACGATCATGTTGCGGTTGCTCTTGTGCAGGAACCAGGAGCCGTGTTCGGACTGGAGCGCGTCGGCGAGGACGCGGCCGCGGTCCGATTGCACGAAGTACTCGATGTACTTCACGTCGGCGCCCTTGTGCACCTTGGTGTAGTTGCTGCGGGTGGCCTGCACGGTCGGCGACAGCTGGAGCAGGTTGGGGTTGCCCGGCTCCATCTTGGCCTGCATCAGGAAGTGCAGGACGCCGTCGAACTCCTTGACGACGATGCCGAGGATCCCGACCTCGGGCTGCTTGATGACCGGCTGGTGCCAGGTCGCGTCGTCCGCGCCGACCCGCAGGCCCTCCACGGAGAAGAAGCGGCCGCTGGCGTGGACGAGATTGCCGGTGCCCTCCTCGAAGGACCAACCCTCGAGCTCGCCGAACGGGATCTTCTCGACGGCGAAGCGGTGCGCGCGGCGGCGGCCGTCCAGCCACGGCGTGACCTCCTCGGTGCGCAGGTGCGCTCCGGTGGTGGCGGCGGCCGAGCGGGCGATCCGGGCGGGCAGGCCGGGGTCGTGGCGGGCGGTGAGAAGCGTCTCGGCGGCGGGCGCGGTCACGAGTTGGCCTCCACGAATTCCTTCACCGAGGCGATCATGTAGTCGAGCATCTCGTCGGTCAGCCCCGGGTAGACGCCGATCCAGAAGGTCTGCTCGGTGATGATGTCGCTGTTGGCGAGGTCGCCCACGATGCGGTGCGGCTGGTCGTGGTAGGCCGGGTGGCGGGTCAGGTTGCCGGCGAACAGGCGGCGGGTGCCGATCTTGCGGTCCTCCAGGAAGTCGACCAGCGCGGCCCGGCTGAACGGCGCGTCCGGCTCGACGGTGAGCACGAAGCCGAACCAGCTGGGGTCGCTGTTCTCGGTGGCCCGCGGCAGGATCAGGTGCGGCACGTCGGCCAGACCGTCGCGCAGCCGCTGCCAGTTGGCCTTGCGGGCCTCGATGAAGCCGTCGAGCTTGCCCAGCTGGGTCAGGCCGAGCGCGGCCTGCAGGTCGGTCGCCTTCAGGTTGTATCCGACGTGCGAGAAAATGTACTTGTGGTCGTAGCCGGCCGGCAGCGTGCCCATCTGGTACTTGAACCGCTTGAGGCACTTGTTGGACTCGCCCGGCTCGCACCAGCAGTCCCGGCCCCAGTCGCGCAGCGACTCCACGATCCGCGCGAGGGCCAGGTTCGAGGTGAGGACGCAGCCGCCCTCGCCCATCGTCAGGTGGTGCGCCGGGTAGAAGCTGACCGTCGTCAGGTCGCCGAAGGTGCCGGTGAGCTTGCCGTCGTAGAGCGCGCCGACGGCGTCGCAGTTGTCCTCGATGAGGAACAGGTCGTGGTCCTCGGCGAGCTGGGCTATCTCCGCGACCTCGAAGGGGTTGCCGAGCGCATGGGCGATGATGATGGCCCGGGTCCTGGGGCCGATGGCCTGGGCGACCCGGTCGGCGGTCGTGTTGTAGGTGCCCAGGTCGACGTCGACGAAGACCGGCACGAGGCCGTTCTGCAGGATCGGGTTGACGGTGGTCGGGAATCCGGCGGCCACCGTGATGACCTCGTCGCCGGGGCGCAGCCGCCGGTCCTCCAGCAGGTGCGAGGTCAGCGCCGTCGTCGCCAGCAGGTTCGCGGACGAGCCCGAGTTCGTCAGATGCGCCTTGCGCCGTTTCAGGCGCCGCGCGAACCGGGACTCGAACTGGCGCGAGCTGCGGCCCGCCGCGATCCGCATCTCCAGGGCCGCCTCGACCAGGGCGACCCGGTCGTCCTCCTCGAGGACCGCGCCGGAGGGCCAGATCTCCGTCACCCCGGGCACGAAGACACCGTCGGGCCGGGTGTCCTGGTGGTACTTGCGGACCTCGTCGAGTACGAGTTCCTTGTGGACGCTCATCGTTGACTTCCTGACTTGTGAGGCGGGAAAAGGGTTTCGGGGCTCACACGGAGGCGAGCAGGTCGCGCAGGGACGCGTCGAGGCCGCGTCGGGGCCGCCAGCCCAGCAGGCACCGGGCGAGGGTGATGTCGGCCTGCTGCCAGTCGGCGGCGGAGCGGACCGGGTCGGCGGGGGCCTGTTCGACGAGCCGGACGGTGAGGCCGCTCAGCTCGATCATCCGGTCCACCAGCCGCCGGGCGGCTACGGCCTCGCCGCGGGCCACGTTGAAGACCCGGCCCGCGGTCCCGGGCCTCGGCTCGGCCGCGGCGACGACGGCATCGGCGACATCCCGTACGTCGACGAAGTCCCGGCGGGCCCGCAGCGGGGCCAGCCGCAGCTCGCCGACGGGCCGGCGCCGCTCGGCCTGGCGGGCGAGGTGGGAGGCCACCTTCCCCGGCAGGCTCTGCTCCGGCGCGCCCGGGCCGCACGCGTTGGTGACCCGGACCACGACGGCGTCGAGGCCGTCGCGGGCCGCGGCCAGGACCTGCTCGGTGCCGCGGAGTTTGGTGCGGCCGTACGTGCCGACGGGGGCCGGCGCACGGTCCTCGGTGATCAAGGTGCCCTCGGGCACCGGGCCGTACTCGTGGACGCTGCCGAGCTGGACGAGGCGCGGAGCCGTCGGCAGGGCCGGCAGCACGCCGACGAGACGGCGCACGAACGTGTCGTTGAGCGCGCGCATCCGCTCCTCGTCGGCCTGCCACACGGTGCCCGCCGCGTTGACCACGACGTCGGGCCGGTGCGCCGCGAGGAACGCGGCGAGCTCTCCCGGACCGGCCGCGGTCAGGTCGAGGGCGGCGCGGCCGGGCGCGCCGCCGGGCGGTGCGCTGCGCGAGACGCGCAGCACCCGGTCGCCGGCCTCCTCGAAGGCGCCGGCGACGTGCCGGCCCAGGAAGCCGGTGGCGCCCAGGACCACGACCGAGCGGTTCACGTCCGGGCCGTCCGGGCCGTCCGGTCCTTGGCCGCCTTCCACCAGTACGGGTTGTCCTGGTACCAGGCGACGGTCTCGGCCAGGCCCCGGGCGAAGTCGACGCGCGGTGCGTAGCCCAGCTCGTCGCGGATCTTGGACTCGTCGAGCGAGTAGCGCAGGTCGTGCCCCTTGCGGTCGGCGACGTGCCGGACCTGCGACCAGTCCGCGTCGCACAGCCCCAGCAGGCGCTCGGTGATGTCCCGGTTGGTCTGCTCGTTGCCGCCGCCGACGTTGTACACCTCGCCGGCCCGGCCGCCGGCCAGGACCAGCTGGACGGCCCGGCAGTGGTCGTCGACGTGCAGCCATTCGCGGATGTTGCGGCCATCGCCGTACAGCGGCAGCGGGGTGCCCTCCAGCAGGTTGGTCACGAACAGCGGGATGAGCTTCTCGGGGTGCTGGTAGGGCCCGTAGTTGTTGGAGCAGCGGGTGATCGACAGGTCCAGGCCGTGGGTGCGCCAGTACGACCGGGCGATCAGGTCGGCGGACGCCTTGGACGCGGCGTAGGGCGAGTTGGGCCGCAGCGGCCACTGCTCGGTCCACGAGCCCTCGTCGATGGTGCCGTACACCTCGTCGGTGGAGACGTGCACGATCCGGGCGATGCCGGTGCGCAGGCAGGCCTCCAGGAGGGTCTGGGTGCCGCCCACGTTGGTGAGGACGAAGTCGGCGGCGGAGGCGACGGACCGGTCGACGTGCGACTCGGCCGCGAAGTGCACGACCGCGTCGTGTCCGGGCAGCAGGTCGAGCAGCAGGTCCAGGTCGCAGACGTCGCCCTGGACGAAGGTGAGCCGCTCGTGCGCGGCGGGCAGGTTGTCGCGGTTCCCGGCGTAGGTCATCTTGTCGAGGACGGTGACGTGGGCGTCCTCGTAGCCCGGGTAGCCGCCGTCGAGCAGGGTGCGTGTGTAGTGCGAGCCGATGAACCCGGCGCCGCCCGTGACCAGGATCTTCATGCCGCCACCTCGATCTGTGTGTGGTCGCCGACGACCAGCCGGTGATGGGAACTGCCCACGTCCGCGGGGCCGATGCTGGCCATCCGGCCGATGAGGGAGCCGTGCAGGCCCCGTACGTCGGTGACGGTGGCGCCGTCCAGGGCGATGGAGGAGGCCAGGTGGGTGCGGCGCAGCACGCAGTCGCGGCCCACGGAGGTGTACGGGCCGATGTGGCTGTGCTCGACGAGGGTGCCGGCCGCGATAACGGCCGGGCCCTCGATGCGCGAGCCGACGACGCGGGCGCCCTCCTCGACGACGACCGGCCCGATCAGGACGGAGGCCTCGTCGACGTCGCCGCGCACCGCCGGTACGAGGCTCTCCAGGAGCTTGCGGTTGCAGTCGAGGACGTCGTCGGCCCGGCCGGTGTCCTTCCAGTAGCCGTCGTACACGCTGGCCTTGACGTCGGTGCCGTGCTCGACGAGCCACTGAATCGCGTCGGTGATCTCCAGTTCGCCCCGGGCGCTCGGGGCGATCGAGGCGACCGCCTCGTGGATGGCGGGCGTGAAGAAGTACACGCCGATCAGGGCGAGGTCGCTGCGCGGCCGCTCGGGCTTCTCGACGAGCCGCTCCACGCGTCCGTCGGCGTCCAGCTCGGCGACGCCGAAGGCGCGCGGGTCGGCGACCTTGTGCACGACGATCTGGGCGGCGGGGCGCCGGCGGGTGAACTCGCGGGCGATGTCCGCGACGCCGTCGGGCAGCATGTTGTCGCCCAGGTACATCACGAAGTCGTCGTCGCCGAGGAACTCGCGGGCCAGCGTCACACAGTGCGCGAGGCCCAGCGGCAGGTCCTGGCGGATGTAGGTGACCTTCAGGCCGAGCCGGGAGCCGTCCCCGATCACCGCCTCGATCTGGGCGGCGCGGTCGCCGACGATGATGCCGACCTCGTCGACGCCCACCTCCCGCAGGTTGTCGAGGACGTGCTCGAGGACCGGCTTGTTGGCTATCGGGATGAGCTGTTTGGGCATGGAGTAGCTGAAGGGGCGCAGACGGGTCCCGGACCCGCCCGACAACACCAGTGCCTTCATGACAGTTGATCCTTTCGCCCCATGACGGGGGTTTGCCAGCTGCGGGCATCGCGGTGCCCGGACATGCGGTCGGGGCGGCGCCAGGCGGCGAGCGGGTGGTCGGGCCCGAGTGCCACGTCGTTCTCCTGGCCGCTGCCGCGCGTGGCGATCAGGGCCACGGTGATCGCGGCCAGTTCCTCCGGGGTGGGGGCTCCCTTCTCGACCCGGATGAGCTCGGCCGGTGCACAGGCGGGGACGGTCACGTGGGACTCCTTCACTGCGGGCGGGTTCACTGCGGCGGGTTGCCGTGCTTGCGCGAGGGCAGTTCGGCGTGCTTGGCGCGCAGCATCTCCAGCGAGCGGATCAGCACGGAGCGGGTCTCGCGCGGGTCGATGACGTCGTCGATCAGCCCGCGCTCGGCCGCGTAGTAGGGGTGCATGAGCTCGTCCTTGTACTCCTGGATGCGCTCGGCGCGCACGGCCTCCGGGTCGTCGGCGGCGTTGATCTCGCGCCGGAACACGACGTTGGCGGCGCCCTCGGCGCCCATCACGGCGATCTCGTTGGTGGGCCAGGCGAGCGCGAGGTCGGCGCCGATGGAGCGGGAGTCCATGACGATGTAGGCGCCGCCGTACGCCTTGCGGACGACGAGGGAGATGCGCGGCACGGTGGCGTTGCAGTAGGCGTACAGGAGTTTGGCGCCGCGCCGGATGACGCCGTTGTGCTCCTGGTCGACGCCGGGCAGGAAGCCGGGCACGTCGACGAGGGTGATCAGCGGGATGTTGAACGCGTCGCAGAACTGGACGAAGCGCGCGCCCTTCTCGGAGGCCTCGATGTCCAGGACGCCGGCCATGGCGGCGGGCTGGTTGGCGACGATGCCGACGACGTGCCCGTCGAGGCGGCTGAACGCGCACACGAGGTTGGGCGCCCAGGCCGGGTGCACCTCGAAGTACTCGCCGTCGTCGACGACCTCCTCGATGACCTTGCGCATGTCGTACGCCTGGCCGGGGTCGGCCGGGACCAGGTCGATCAGCGCCTCGTTGAGCCGGTCGGCCGGGTCGCTGGTGCGCTCCACCGGGGACAGTTCGCGGTTGTTGGCGGGCAGCAGCGACAGCAGGTAGCGCACGTCCTCGATGCAGTGCTCCTCGTCGTCGTACGCGAAGTGCGCGACGCCCGAGGTGCCGGCGTGCACGTCGGCGCCGCCCAGGCCGTTCTGGGTGATCTCCTCGCCGGTCACGGCCTTGACGACGTCGGGTCCGGTGATGAACATCTGCGAGGTCTCGCGGACCATGAAGACGAAGTCCGTGAGGGCGGGGCTGTAGGCGGCGCCGCCCGCGCACGGGCCGAGCATCACGCTGATCTGCGGGATGACGCCCGAGGCCTTGGTGTTGCGCTGGAAGATGCCGCCGTAGCCGGCGAGCGCGGTGACGCCCTCCTGGATGCGGGCGCCCGCGCCGTCGTTGAGGGAGACCAGGGGGGCTCCGGCGGCCTCGGCCAGGTCCATGATCTTGTGGATCTTCTGGGCGTGCGCCTCACCGAGCGCGCCGCCGAAGATGCGGAAGTCATGGGCGTAGACGAAGACGGTGCGGCCGTGGACGGTGCCCCAGCCGGTCACGACGCCGTCGCTGTGCGGCTTCCTGAACTCCAGGCCGAAGCCGGTGGCGCGGTGCCGGCGCAGGGTCTCGACCTCGTTGAACGAGCCCTTGTCGAGCAGGAGCTGGACGCGCTCGTGCGCGGTGAGCTTGCCCTTGGCGTGCTGGCGTTCGGTGGCGGCGGCGTCTCCGGCGCGCGCCGTCTCCTTGAGCTGCGTCAGCTCCTCGACCCGGGCCCGTATCGTCGTCTCGCTCGCGGACATGGTGTTCCCCACTCTCCTTGGTAAGAAGTCGGTGATCAGACGGCGGCCGGTGCCAACCGGTCCTGGGTGAGGCCGAGTTGGCGGGAGTTGGCGCCGGCGTGGACGCGGGCGCCGGGGTCGATCGAGCGGATCAGCCCGCCGAGCACGAGGCCGGGGCCGCTCTCGACGAACCGTTCGGCGCCCAGTGAGCGCAGCCGCAGCAAGGTCTCGCGCCAGCGCACCGGGCTGGTCAGCTGCCGGCGCAGGGCGTCGACGGCCTCGGCGGCGGTGGTGACGGGCCGCGCGGTGACACTCGAGACGACCGGGATGCGCGGGTCGCGGAAGTCGGTGTCGTCGAGCGCCTCGGCGAACTCCGCCTCGATCTCGCGCAGCAGGCTGGAGTGGAAGGGGCCGCCGGCCCGCAGCTCGGCCACACGCAGCGCCCCGGCCTGCCGGGCCCGCCGGGCGAAGTGGTCGAGCGCGCCGCGCCGGCCGACGACCACGGCCTGGTCCGGCGCGTTGTCGGCGCCGATCTCCAGCAGCTCGCCGGTGGCCTCGGCCGCTTCCTCGCACAGGTCGGCCACCTGGCCCCGGTCGAGGCCGACGACGGCGACCGAGCCGCCGGGCAGCCGGTCGTCGACGGTGGCGACGAGTTCGCCGCGCAGCCGGACGAGGGCCAGCGCGTCGGTCCAGCGCAGGGATCCCGCGGCGACCAGGGCGGCGTACTCCCCCAGGCTGTGGCCGGCGACCACCGTGGGCTCGATGCCGCGCGAGCGCAGCAGTTCCCAGGTGACCAGGCCCGTGACGAGGACGGCCGGCTGGGCGACGGCCGGGTCGGCGAGGTGCCGGGCGGGCCCGCTGCGGCACAGCCGCGCCAGCGGGATGCCGAGGTGCTGCTCGGCCACCCGGTGGTAGGCGGCGGCCAGTTCGGGCCGGGCGTCGAGCACGGCCTGGCCCATGCCGACGCGGGCGGAGCCCTGCCCGGGGAAGACAAATGCGGTACCGGTCATCCTGATCACTTCCTTGTCGTCGGTCAGCAGGCGAGGGCCGCAGCCGCGGCCTGTGGGTCCGGCGCGGTGGCCGACCGCAGCCACTCCTCGGCCAGCCACCGGACGTCGGCGCTCAGCAGCTCGGCCCGGTGCACGGCGAGGGCGGCGGCGTGGGTGGCGCCGCACGGAATGTCCAGCACGCTCCAGCCCGCCGGGTGCCGGGCGGCGTCCGCGCCGAGGTAGTCCTCGGCCGCGGAGCGGCTCAGGCCGGTGCCGATGCCCTTGAGGAAGGCCTCCTTGCGGGTCCAGATCCGTCCGAAGTCCTCGGCCCGCTCCGACGGGCTCTGCGCCGCGGCGAGTTCGGCCTGCTCGTCGGGGTGCAGGAAGCGGGCGCACACGTCGATCGTCGAGGGCCTCGGCAGCCTCTCCACGTCGACGCCGATCGGCACGCCGGCCACCCCCACCAGGGCGACGGCGCTGCTGTGCGACACGGAGAAGTGCAGCGGCAGCGGCGCCAGGTCGAGCGCGGGGCGGCCGTGACCTGCGCCGCAGCCGGGGCAGGTCTCCCGGGTGAAGCGCACGTCGCGCGGCGTGGTGCGCAGGTAGCGGGCGAGCAGCCGGCGCAGCGCGACATGGACGGTGGCGTAGAGCAGTCCGTCGGCGGGCCGCAGGAACGCGTCGGCGCGGGCGCGCTCGGAGTCGTCGAGTTCGGAGCGGTCGAGCAGGTGGGCGGTGTGGGCGCCGGGGCTGCGCATCAGCCACAGGTCGGCCTGCCCGTCGGTGAGCACGAAGTCCTCGTCCGCCTGGTGGGCGAGCAGCTGCGGCTCAAGGTCGCGTACGTTCACGTGGGGCGCGTTCATGCGGGCACCGGCGGCTCGTGACGGGGGTGCGCGGGCTGCGGGCCGAGCTGTCCGGCGAGGCACTCCACGAGTTCGGCCGCGCTGTTGGCGAGCAGCAGCATCTGGAGGTTGAGCCGCACGTTCAGCGCGCTCTCCATCCGGGCCTGGAGTTCGAGGCCGGCGATGGATCCGATGCCCAGGCAGCGCATGGGCCGGCCGACGGTGTCGACGAGGTGCGGGGCGAGGTCGATGAGGCGGCCGAGTTCCTGGCGGACGTATCCGTCGAGCAGTCTTCGGCGCTCGGCGTGGCCGGCCGCGGCGAGCGTGGCGCGGTCGGGCGCCGCGGTGGACGGGCACGTGCGGGTGGAGCGTGCCGTGCGGGTCACTGTCCCTTCCTTTCCGGTACGGCACGCGGGGGCACTAGGCCGCGCAGTGCGACGAGCAGGCCGAGCAGTCCCACGGCCGTGATCAGGTGCAGCACCGTGCGCTGTCCGGTGGGCAGCAGCGCGGCGCACAGGGCGGTCATGACGGCCGCCCCCAGTTGCACGGAGGTCTGGTAGAGGCCGCCGGCCGCGGCCTGGTCGGCGGGCGCCACGGAGCTGGTGGCCTGTACGTGGAAGGCGGTGAAGGCGAGTACGAACGCGGCGCCGACCAGCAGCAGCGTGGGCAGCACGTCGGTCCCGTAGGACGGCTGGGGGCCGTCGTGGCGGTAGAGGGCGTAGCCGAGCGGGGCCGCCGCGGCGCCGGCGGCGATCAGCCGGGGCGGGCCGAACCGGGCGACGATCCGTCCGGAGTACAGCGCGGTCAGCGCGAGGGGCGCGGCGGCCGGCAGGAAGGCGAGGCCCGTCTGCCACGGGCTGTATCCCGCGCGCTGCTGCAGTTGGAGGGTGAGCACGAGGAGGAGGCCGAGGTACGAGCCGTTGAGCGCGCCGGCGCCGAGTGCGGAGCGCAGCAGCGGGCCGTGGCGCAGCAGGTCGAGTCGTAACAGGGGTTCGCGGACGGTGAGTTCGAGGCGGACGAAGCCGAGGCCGAGCAGGGCCGCGCCCGTGAAGCACAGGAGTGTCGTGGGGTGGTGCCAGCCGTGCCGGCCGCCCGCGGCGAGGGCGGCCACCAGCAGCAGCATGGCGCCGGTCAGTGTGGCCGCTCCGGCGGCGTCGTAGCGGCGCGGCGCCTCGGCGGCCGGCGCGTCGCGCGGGATCAGGCGCAGTGCGGCGGCGAACAGCAGCAGGGCGGCGGGGGCGGGGAAGGCGGAGGTCCAGCGCCAGCCGGCCTCGGTGAGCGCCCCGGACAGCAGCAGTCCGGCCGAGAAGCCGCCGGCGCCGAAGAGGGAGTACACCGACAGCGCCCGTGATCTGGCGGGTCCTTCGGGGAACGTCGACGCGATGATGGCGAGCCCGGTGGGCGCGGTCAGCGCGGCGCAGAACCCCTTCA
Organism: Streptomyces sp. NPDC019224; assembly: GCF_040632605.1. Taxonomy (NCBI): domain Bacteria; kingdom Bacillati; phylum Actinomycetota; class Actinomycetes; order Kitasatosporales; family Streptomycetaceae; genus Streptomyces; species Streptomyces sp. NPDC019224. The sequence goes on from NZ_JBEYCF010000041.1 coordinate 27,712, forward strand.
CGAAGCGGGTCGCGAACAGCAGTGTGGCGCTGTCGGTGAGCGCGCCCGCCAGGGACGCGGCGGCGAACACCAGGAGCGCGGCGAGGTAGACGGGCCTGCGGCCGAGTATCGCCACGAGCCGGCCGCCGAACAGCAGCAGCCCGCCGAAGCCGACGGCGAACCCGGAGACCACCCACTGCAGTCGCGCCGCGGCCAGGCCGAGGTCCGCGCCCACACGGGGCAGCGCGACCAGGGCGGCGGACACCTCCAGGGCGTCGATGAGCATGTTGCCCGCGAGCACGAACAGCAGGCCCCATTGGGCGGGGCTCCACCGTGGGCCGGCCCGCTCGGGGCGCGTGGGTGTGGAGAGCGTCATGATCCCGTTCCGCAAGAGGTTCTGGAGGGGGGTGGGCCGGCCGCGTGCCGGGGGAAGTCCGCGGCCGGCCCGGAGGGCGGTACGGGCGCTGCCGTACCGGCTGGGGGGCTCGGCTCAGCCGAGCAGGGTGCCGCCCGTGGCGTCGACGAACGAGCCGGTGATCCAGCGCGCCTCGTCGGTGGCGAGGAAGGCCACGACGTCGGCGATGTCCTCGGGCTCGCCGACCCGGTTGAAGGCGGACAGCCGGGCCATCGCCTCGACCGCCTCGGGGATGCCGAAGACGGGGTTGCCGTTGCGGGTGATGCCGGGGGCCACCGAGTTGACGGTGATGCCGCGCGGTCCGAGCAACTTCGCGAAGTGCAGGGCGAGTTGGTCGACGGCACCCTTGGTCATCGCGTACGCGATCTCGTCCGGGTTCGCGAACCGGGTCAGCCCGGAGGTGATGTTGATGATGCGGCCGCCGTCGGGCATGTTGCGCAGCGCCCGCTGGATGAGGAAGAACGGGGCCTTGGCGTTGACCGCGAAGAGTTCGTCGAACTTCTCCGGGGTGGTGTCCTCCGCCTTGACGCCGCCCATCACGCCGGCGTTGTTGACCAGGATGTCCAGGTCGGTGGTGCCGGTGCGCTCCCGCAGCCCGTTCTCCAGACCGAGGAAGAGCTCGTGCACGTCGCCGGGCAAGCCCAGTTCGGCGCGGACGGTGAAGGCCCGGCCGCCGTCCTTCTCGATCAGGGTCACGACCTCGTCGGCGGCGTCCTTGTTCGCGGTGTAGTGGACGGCGACGAGCGCGCCCTCGGCCGCGAGCCGGATCGCCGTCGCGCGGCCCATGCCGCGGCTCGACCCGGTGACGAGCGCCGTCCTGCCGATGAGCCTTTCCATGTTCCCTCTCCTCTTCTCGGCCGCCGGCCCGGCGGCCGGCCTGGTCTTGGGCCTGGTCCTCGGCCCGGTCTTCGGCCTGGTGCCGGCCGCCGGGTCGCCGAACCAGCGGGTCAGTGCCTGTGTCGGGTCCGCACCCGGGGTGTCGCCCCATACGACGTAGCCGTCGGGGCGCACCAGCAGCGCGTCGGTGAACGGGGCCGTCTGCGCGGTCACCGTGCGCACCAGCGGCGCCCAGGGGGCGGCGGTCCTGCGCAGTTCCTCCTGGCGGGCCGCCGCCGCGGGGGCGATCAGCAGCAGGCCGCGCCCGCGGCGCAGCAGCTCGGCGGTGGTGACCTCGCCGTCGCCCGTGACCAGCCGCTCCCGCGGCAGCCGCCGGCCGAGCAGGGGGTGGCGGCCCGGGCCCACGTCGTAGCGGATGTCCAGGCCGGAGATCATTCCGGCCAGGTGGGTCCGTACGTTCTCGCTCTCGTCGATCAGCTCGGCGAACACCTCGCGGGTGGCGTCGACTTCGCCGGCGCCGAGCAGCAGCAGCGCCTGGGTCCTGATGTTGCTCAGCACCCGCCGGCCCACAGCGCGGCGTTCCGCGTCGTAGCTGTCGAGGAGTTCCTCGAACCCCCCGGACAGCACCTGCGCGGCCAGTTTCCAGCCGAGGTTGGCGGCGTCCTGGAGGCCCAGGTTGAGGGCCTGACCGCCGATCGGCATCTGCTGGTGCGCCGCGTCACCGGCGAGCAGGAGCCGGCCGTCGCGGTAGGTCCCGGCCTGCCGTGAGGCGTCGTCGAAGGAGTTCACCCACAGCGGGGTGCCGCCGCTGATGTCCTCCCCGGTGACGCGCTTCCAGGCGTCGACGACGTCCGCGAAGTCCGGCTGCGTGTCGCGCGGTGCCGCGCCGGACTCGTGCACCATCACCCGGGTCACTCCGTCGGGACGCCGGGCGGCGACGGCCATTCCTCCCGCGAGGCGCTGGAAGCGGCGGCCCGGGATGTCGATGCCGGCCACGTCCGCGCGCAGCAGTTCGCGCTGGGCGCCCGCGCCGGGGAAGGCGAAGCCGCCCAGTCGGCGTACGGCGCTGTTCTCGCCGTCGCAGCCGACGATGTACGCGGCCCGGAAGAACTCCGTCGTTCCTTCGGTGGTGCGTACTTCGGCCTCGGCGTACTCCCCGGTCACGGTCAGGCCGGTCACCTCGTGTCCGCGCCGGATGTCGGCGCCGAGGTCGGCCGCCCACTGTCCGAGCAGTTCCTCGATGCGGGTCTGCGGGACCTTCCACTGGCCCGGCCAGGGGCTGGGCAGTGTGAGGTCGAGCGGGATGCCGCCGAAGTGGCCCTTGGGTTCGCTCGGCAGGTCGCCGAGCTGCTCCAGCAGGCCCCGTGCGTCGAGGAGTTCCATGGTGCGGGCGTGCAGGGTGGACGCCCGCGACTCGGTGGTCGGCGCGGTGAGCCGTTCGAGGACCACCACGTCCGCGCCCGCGAGCCGGAGCTCACCGGCGAGGAACAGCCCGACCGGGCCCGCGCCGACCACGATCACCTGGGTTGCGGTGTGGTCCCCGGCCATGGTCAGGCCGCCTTGTCCGCGGCGAGGTTCTCCGCGTGGGCCTTGGCGTAGCCGAGCGTGGCGCGGCTGTTGGTGCTCAGCGCGGTGTGGACGTACTCCCGCGCGTCCGCGACCGTCGCGTCCTCGCCGAGGATCCTCGCGATGTTCGCGGTGTTGAGGGTGACGGTGTGCTGCGAGGAGGCGGCGACACCGCCGGCGTTCTCGGCGAACGTCCAGTAACCGGTGTGCAGCGTCATCAGCGCCGGCAGAGTCACCTGCTTGTACGCGATCCGTTCGTGCGGGAAGGCCACCCGGTACGACTTGGTGGTGTGCACCGAGCCGTCCTTGGCGCGGGTGTCCATCTCCAGCTCCTGCAGGCCCGGCGAGGGCTCCTCGAAGCGGACGGTGGCCACGTGGGCGAGCCGCTCGGGCCACAGCTGGGCCTCGTTGACGAAGTCGAAGACGTCCTTGGCCGACCCGTTGATCTGGACGGTGTCCTCGAAGGAGAACGTCAGGTCCTCGGCGGCGTGCGCGGCTTCGACGTTGGTCTTCAGGGCGGCCAGTTCCGAGCGCGAGTTGCGGTCGACGGCCTCGTCGATCCACTTCAGGGACGCGGGGTCGTCGTCGACGGCCCGGTAGTCGTGCAGCAGCCGCACGCGCGACTCGGCCGCGGAGACCGGCTCGATGATCCAGGTGCCGCCCATGGCGGCGACGGGCGGGGCGGAGACCTCCTGGCGGAAGGTGATCCGCAGCCGCTCGGGGTCCAGGGTGCGGCGCGACGTCCAGTTCTTGGCCTCGCCGTTGGCGGTGGCCCAGATACGGATGCGCTCCTGGGTCGCGGACCGCTCCACGTGGTCGACGTAGATCGTCGGCGGGAAGATCCGCGGCCAGTTCTGCACCTCGGCTATCAGCCGGTACACGGCGGCGGCGGGGGCCGAGACCGTGATCTCGTGCTCCACTTCGCGCAGGCCGGACTGCGACATGCTGGTGACTCCTTGGGTCGGAAGGCGGGGTGAGGATGTCCGGGTGGCTCAGAAGTTGCCGAGTCCGCCGCAGACGTTCAGGGCCTGCGCGGTGATGGAGGCGGCCGTGTCCGAGGCGAGGTAGCCGACCAGGCCCGCGACCTCCTCGGGCGTCGAGTAGCGGCCCAGCGGGATCTTCGACTGGAACTTGGTGAGGATCGCGTCCTCGGACGTGTCGTACGCGGCGGCGTAGCCCTGCCGCACGCGCTGTGCCATCGGCGTCTCGACGTAGCCGGGGCAGACCGCGTTGACGGTGATGCCGGTCGGCGCGAGCTCGTTGCCCAGCGCCTTGGTGAAGCCGACGACGCCGTGCTTGGAGGCCGAGTACGGGGCGCCGAGGACGACGCCCTGCTTGCCGGCGGTGGACGCGATGTTGATGATGCGGCCGCGGTCCTTGTGCCGCAGGCCGCCGGTGGTCAGCACCTCGCGGGTCAGGCGGAAGACCGAGTTGAGGTTGGTGTCGATGACGTCGTGCCACAGCTCGTCGTCGAGGTCGGCGGTGACGCCGCCGCCGGAGCGGCCCGCGTTGTTGACGAGGACGTCCACCGTGCCGAAGCGGTCGACGGCCGCCTGCACGAAGGCGCGGGCGTCGTCCGTGGAGCGCACGTCGAGGGTGGTGCCGTCGACGTCGAGGCCCTCGTCCTGGAGCTGCTTGACGGTCTCGGCGACGTTCTGCGCGCTGCGGGCGCCGATGAACACCTTGTGGTTCTGGGTGGCCAGCAGTCGGGCGACGGCGAGGCCGATCCCGCTGGTGGCGCCGGTGACGAGGGCGACCCGCTGGTCCTGCTGCGACATGGCTTGCTACTCCAAACGAAGTGACCGAAGAAGCTGGGAAAGGGGAGGGGAGGTGGCCGCCCGCCGGGACGCCGCGCGCCGGCGCCGCGCCCCGGCGGGGGCGGCGGCGGGCTCAGGCGGCGTCGGCCAGCGCCCCGAGGTAGCCGTTGATCGCGGCCACGAGCGCGCGCGGGGTGCGGTTGTCGGCGAATATGTCGTCGTCGAGGGAGATCCCGTACTCGCGCTCGATGCGGCCGCCGGTCTCCAGGAGGGCGAGGGACTCGTAGCCGAGCTCCTCGAAGTCGGTGTCGAGGATGTCGCCGTCGAGGTCCACGCCCTCGTCGGCGCCGGCGCCCTCCAGCAGGATGTGCTTGAGGTCCTCAAGGGTGAATTCCTGAGCGGACATGGTGTTCCCTTCGTGAGTGGTGGTGAGGTGCGTCAGTCGGCGGAGCGCACGACGACGGCGGAGTTGAAGCCGCCGTAGCCGCGGGCCAGGACCAGCGCGGTGCGCACGGATGCGGTGCGCGGCTGACCGACGACCAGATCGATGTCGTACGCGGGCGACAGCTCCACGTTCGTGGTGGGCGGGATCAGCCCCTCGTGCATGGCGAGCACGGCGGAGACCACGTCGACCGGCGCGGCGCCGGAGTACAGGCGGCCGATCATCGTCTTGGGCGCCGTGACCGGTACGCCGCACGGCCCGAACACGGCGATCAGCGCGTCGGCCTCCTCGCGGTCGAGCCGCGGGGTGCCGGCCGCGTCGGCGAACACCACATCGACGTCCTTGGCGCGCACGCCGGCGTCGGCGAGCGCCACCTCGATGGCACGGCGCAGCCCGGGCTCCCGGCCGCTGCCCGGCTTCGGGTCGAACGTCGAGCCGTAGCCGGCGACCTCGCCGTAGATGTTCTGCGCGCCGCGCTCGCGGGCCGTCCGCTCGTCCTCCAGGATCAGCAGGGCGCCGCCCTCACCGGCGACATAGCCGTTGGCGTCCGCGTCGAAGGGCAGGTAGGCCCGCTCGGGCTCGTCGCTGGTGGACATCCGGCCGCCGGCGATCTGCGCGGCCCAGCCCCAGGGGCAGATCGACGCGTCGAAGCCGCCGGAGAAGATCAGCTTGCTGCCCTTGCGGATCTGGCGGCGGGCCTGCGCGATGGCGTCGAGGCCGCCCGCGTGGTCGCTGACGACGACCCCGCTGGGACCCTTCATGCCGTTGCGGATGGAGATCTGGCCGCTGTTGACCGCGTAGAACCAAGCGAAGGACTGGTAGGCGGACACGTACTGGCTGCCTCGGCTCCACAGCTTCTGCAGCTCGTTCTGGCCGAACTCGAAGCCCCCGGAGGTGGAGGCGGTGACGACGCCCATGTCGAACTCGGGGATGTCGTCCGGCTTGACGCCCGCGTCCTCGAAGGCGCAGTCGGCGGCGACGAGGGCGAGCCGCGTCATCCGGTCGGTCTGCGGGAGCAGCCGGCTCGGCAGGTGGTCGGCGGCCTCGAACGTGCGGATCTCGCCCGCCAGCCGGGAGGGGTACGAGGACGCGTCGAACCGGGTGATCGTGCTGATGGCGTTCTTGCCGACGCGGGTCGCGGCCCAGAAGTCGTCCACGCCGAGCCCGTTGGGGGTGGCGACACCGATGCCGGTGATCACTGCCTTGGCGCTCATGCCGCACTCCTTTCGGGACGGGCCAGCACCATCGCGCTCTGGAACCCGCCGAATCCGCTGCCGACGGTCAGGACCGCGTCGGTGCGCCGCTCGCGCGCTGTCAGCGGTACGTAGTCGAGGTCGCACTCGGGGTCGGGGGTGTGCAGGTTCGCGGTGGGCGGCACCACGTTGTTCTCCATCGCGAGGACCGACGCGGCGATCTCGATCGAGCCGATCGCGCCCAGCGAGTGCCCCACCATCGACTTGATGGAGGAGACCGGGGTGCGGTAGGCGTGCTCGCCCAGGCTCAGCTTGAACGCGGCCGTCTCGTGCCGGTCGTTCTGCTTGGTCCCGGAGCCGTGCGCGTTGATGTAGTCGATGGCCTCGGGGTTCATCCGGGCCTCGGCCATGGCCACGTTGATCGCCTCGGACATCTCGCGGCCGTCGGGGCGCAAGCCCGTCATGTGGAAGGCGTTGCAGCGCGAGGCGTAGCCGGCGATCTCGGCGTAGATGTGCGCGCCGCGCTTCCTTGCGCTCTCGTACTCCTCCAGGACGAAGGCGGCGCTGCCCTCGCCGAGCACGAAGCCGTTGCGGGTGCCGTCGAAGGGCCGCGAGGCGTGCTCGGGGTCGTCGTTGCGCGGCGTCGTCGCCTTGATCGCGTCGAAGCACGCCATGGTGATCGGCGAGATCGGGGCGTCGGTGGCGCCGGTGATCATCACGTCGGCGGTGCCCTCGCGGATCAGCTCGACGGCGTGGCCGACGGAGTCGATGCCGGAGGTGCAGCCGGTGGAGACCACGGTGGCGGGCCCCTCGGCGCCGACCGCCCAGGCCACCTCGGCCGAGAACGAGCTCGGCACGAAGTAGTTGTACAGGTGCGGCACCGCGTAGGTGTGGTCGACGGCGTCGAGCTGTCCGTCGTTGCTGACCACCCGGTACTCGTCGTCGAGCCCGGTGGTGGCGCCGACCGCCGAGCCGATGGTGACGCCGGTGCGGTGCGGGTCGAAGCCGGCCAGTTCGAGGCCGGAGTCGGCGAGCGCCTCGCGGGCGGTGACCACGCCGAACTGGGCGGCGCGGTCCATGCGGCGGATCTCCTGCGGGCTCAGCCCGTGCAGCTCGGGGTCGAAGTCGGCCTCGGCCGCGACCCGGGAGCGGAAGGAGGAGGGGTCGAAGAAGGTGATGCCGCGGGTCGCCGTGCGTCCCTCGCTGAGCAGGCTCCAGAAGTTCTTGGCGCCGATGCCGCCGGGCGCGAGGACCCCGACGCCGGTGATGACCACACGGCGGCCTCCGGGCGGCGTCACTGGGCGGCCTGCCAGTCGTAGAAGCGGGTGGCCATCGCGTCGGCCGGGGAGCGCCAGGTGGCCGGGTCGTAGGCCTCGATGAACGGCTTGAGGTCCTGGCTGATCGCCACGAACCGCGGGTCCGTCTTGGCGTCCTCGATGAGCTCGCCGCCGTTGTCGCTGTCGAAGTCCTGCAGGTGGAAGTACAGGCCCTTGTACGAGAACAGCTGGCGACGCCGGGTGCCCATGCGGTGCGGCATCTCCGTCTCGTCGAACTCTGCGAAGAGCTTGGCGACCTGGACGCTGGACTCGACGTCCATGCGGGCCACGATCAGGGTGCTGTGCAATGTCTTCTCTCTTCCGTGGGTGTCGGGCGCGGCTCAGGCGTCCGTGCGGCCGAAGAGGCGGACGAAGTCCGACACGCCGTCGGCGATCAGTTCCTCGGTCACGAAGTCGGCGAGCGGCAGCGCGCCGTGGAACGAGCGCTGCACGACGCTGCCGGCGACCAGCTGCACGAAGCGGCCGGCCGCGTGGTCGGCGTCGGCGATGTCGAGCAGCCCCGCGCCGGCCAGGCGCTCCAGGCGCCGGGCGAGTTCGCGCTGGGCCTGGCGGGGCCCCGCGGTCTGCCACATCTCCAGGACGCCGGTGGGCAGCAGGGTGACCTCGGCGCTGATGTGCCGCACGATGGCGAAGTGCTCGGGGAAGGCGGTCAGCGGCGTGAGCCAGGCCCGGCCGAGCGCGGTGAGGTCCTCGTGCAGGTCGGTGACCTCGCTGAGGTGGCTCTCGGCGATGACGGTCAGCGCGGCGGCGACCGACGCGGCGCTGTCCAGCAGGACGGACAGGAGCAGCTGCTCCTTGTCCTTGAAGTAGTGGGCGACCGTGGCCGTTTCGAGTCCGGCCTCCTCGGCGACGGCGTCGAGGGTGGTGTGCGTCCAGCCCTGCCGGGCGAAGACGGTGCGGGCCGCCCGGACGACGTCCCTGCGTTCCTCCGCCGGCCCTGCTTGGACCGGTGCCAGAGTTGCCTGCGGCATAGCCATGTCGTGCTCCTCCAATTGACGTGCTGGTCGGGCGGCGTGCCGCGTCAGCCGGCGAGCGGCTTGCCGAACCAGCGCTCCAGCGCCATCGGCAGGTCGTGGTGGCTGCCGGGCGCGGCCCAGGCGAGGTATCCGTCAGGGCGCACCAGCAGGGCGGTGGTGCCGGTGAGTGCGCTGTGCCCGGCGACGGCGTCCGGGGTGGCGGTGACGATGTCGACTCGGTCGCTCCAGCCTGCGGCGCGGGCGCGCAGGCGCGGGTTGTCGTCGAGGTCGATGAGCAGTCCGCGGGCGGAGCGCAGCAGCTCGGTGCTGGACGTGGTCTTCCGGTCGGTGGTCAGTTCCAGGTGGGGCAGCCGCTTGCCGAGCAGCGGGTGGCTGCCGGAGCCGACGTCGTAGCCGATCTCCAGGCCGCTGACCATGCCGGTCAGGTGCCTGGCGACGTCCTCGTACCGGATGAGCTCGGTCAGCACGTCGCGCAGCGGCTGCACCTCGGGGCCGCTGAGGAACAGCAGGCCCTGTGCCTGCGTGTTCATCAGGAGCCGCTTGCCGACCTGGTGGCGCTCGGAGTGGTAGGTGTCGAGCAGTTCCTGGCCGGCGGTGCCGTTGACGACGGCGGCGAGCTTCCAGCCGAGGTTGACGGAGTCCTGGATGCTGGTGTTCATGCCCTGACCGCCGGCCGGCAGGTGGATGTGGGCGGCGTCGCCGGCCAGGAGGACCCGGCCGCGCCGGTACTCGGTGACCTGGCGGGTGGCGTTGCCGAAGGCGCTGACCCACACCGCTTCGGCGCCGGAGATGTCTTCGCCGGTCAGCCGCTTCCAGGCGTCGGCGACCTCCTGCCACTCGGGCGGGGTGTCGCGGCGCTGAGGCGGTGTGCCCCGCTCGCAGACGATGATGCGGGTGGTGCCGCCGGGCAGCGGGCCGACCATGACCATGCCGCCGGGCAGCGTCTCGCCGATCATGCGGGTCTTGAGCTCGACGCCCTTGATGTCGGCGAGGAACATCTCCATCGTCGCCGCCGTGCCGGGGAAGTCGAAGCCGGCCAGCTTGCGGATCAGGGAGCGCCCGCCGTCGCAGCCCACCAGGTAGGCAGCGCGCAGGCTGTGTTCACCCTCGGGGCCGCGCACCGTGACGGTGACGCCCTCGCCGTCGTCCTCGATGCCGAGCACCTCGTGGCTGCGCCGGATGTCGGCGCCGAGGCTGGTGGCCCACTCCTCCAGGTGCGTCTCGGTGGCCGACTGCGGCACCGACTTGGCGGCCTGGTGGGCGCCTTCGAGGAGGGAGAAGTCGATCGGCAGGCCGCCGAAGTGGCCCAGGTCGCTGGTCTCGACGTCGCCGAACCTGCTGAGGATGCCCCGCTGGTCGAATATCTCCATGGTGCGGGCGGTGAAGCCGAGCCCGCGGGACTCCCCAGTGCGTCTCGCGAGGCGCTCCAGGACGACGACATCGACTCCCGCGAGCCGCAGCTCGCCCGCCAGCATCATTCCGGCGGGGCCTGCGCCCACGACAATCACTGAAGCGTCCATGTACCTCTCCTTGACCATCTGGGGAATTCCTTCGGGAGTCCGGTGCGACACAGAACTGCGGAAGCCGGGAATTAGCTTCTTCGCCCCGCGACGGAAGTTCAAGGCGCATCGATTCAGATCTGCGCGGTGTTCTGTCATGCCTCGACGCACGGTCCACAAATACGTCCGGCGAACGTCAGAGAACGACAAACTCCCACGCCGCACGGCCTGCCGGCCGGGGACTTTCAGAGGAATGAAATATTGTTCCGGACTTCGCCAACCGCTCCACAAATACCGTCCGGTTCATCGCCCGCCGGAAAGTTCGGCCATTTTTCTGTGAAGGACCCCGCAAGGCGATCGTGCCGCGGACAGCACTGTGGCGCGGAGCCCGAAAAAAACGGACTCCGCGCCACAGCGAAAAGGGTTACCGCGCGGCGTCCGCCGCGGTCCGGGTACGGTCGTCGATCCAGGTGACGGCCGTGGTGAGCCTGCTGATCCGCCAGCCGTGGGGGGTGCGCACGGCCTCGAACTCGTAGCGCGCGCCGCCCGTGAACAGCGGGCTGTCGGGCCCGTGGGGAACGTGCGTCGCCTGCACGTTGGCCCGCCCCGTGGCCGTGCCCCCCGTCACCTCGACGATGTGGTTCGAGGTCATGTGATGGGTACGGGCCCACTGCTTCTTGGGTACGCCGAAGAACTCCGGCACGCCCGCGATGCCCTGGTGCACCCCGTTGGGCATGTCGAGCACGATGTCCTCGGTGAACAGGGAGCGGTACCAGGCCTCGTCGGCCCACGCCGGGTCCACGTGGTCGAGCCCCGACACGAACCGGTCCACGAGCGCGCCGAGCCGGGCCTGCTCGGTCAACTGCTGGACCATTTCCTCGAGTTGTTCGACCCGTTCCTGCGTGCTGCCGGTCATGACGCGCTCCTTGTCCCGACGGTCCAGGTGTCGTTGCCGGCGAGGAGCGCGGCGAGGTCGCCCTTGCCGTTCTGCTCGATGGCGGCGTCCAGCTGGTCGGACATCTGGACGTCGTAGACGGGCCGGCGGACGTTGCGGAACACGCCGATCGGCGTGTGGTGCAGGGTGTCCGGGTCGGCCAGGCGGGACAGGGCGAAGGCGGTGGTCGGGGACGTGGACTGCGCGTCGTGGACCAGGATGTCCGCCCGGTTCGCGTCCGTGACCGGCACGACCTTCAGGTCGCCGGTGGCCGGGTCGCGCACGACGCCCTTGGAGCCCTCGGCCCCGAAGGTGATCGGCTGGCCGTGCTCCAGGCGGATCACGGCCTCCTCGGCCTGCTCCTTGTCCTTCAGGGCCTCGAAGGCGCCGTCGTTGAAGATGTTGCAGTTCTGGTAGATCTCCACCAGCGCCGTGCCCGGGTGCTCGGCCGCCTCGCGCAACACCGAGGTGAGGTGCTTGCGGTCCGAGTCCACGGTCCGGGCCACGAACGAGGCCTCGGCCCCGATCGCGAGCGACACCGGGTTGAAGGGCGCGTCGAGCGAGCCCATCGGCGTCGACTTGGTGATCTTCCCGACCTCGGAGGTGGGGGAGTACTGCCCCTTGGTGAGCCCGTAGATCCGGTTGTTGAAGAGGAGGATCTTGAGGTTCACGTTGCGGCGCAGGGCGTGGATGAGGTGGTTGCCGCCGATGGACAGGGCGTCGCCGTCGCCGGTCACGACCCAGACGGACAGGTCGCGGCGCGAGGAGGCGAGGCCGGTCGCGATGGCGGGGGCGCGGCCGTGGATGGAGTGCATCCCGTACGTGTTCATGTAGTACGGGAAGCGGGAGGAGCAGCCGATGCCGGAGACGAAGACGATGTTCTCCTTGGCGAGGCCGAGTTCGGGCATGAAGCCCTGCACGGCCGCGAGGATCGCGTAGTCACCGCATCCCGGGCACCAGCGCACCTCCTGGTCGGACTTGAAGTCCTTCATGGACTGCTTGGCCTCGGCCTTGGGCACCAGGTTCAGGAGTGACTCAGTCATCGATGGTCTCCTTGAGAGCCTTGGCGAGCTGCTCCGCCTTGAACGGCATGCCGTTGACCTGGTGGTAGCTGTGGGCGTCGACCAGGTACTTCGCCCGGACGAGGGTGGCGAGCTGTCCCAGGTTCATCTCCGGGATCACCACCTTGTCGTAGCGCTTCAGCACCTCGCCGAGGTTCGCGGGGAACGGGTTGAGGTGGCGCAGGTGGGCCTGGGCGATGGCGTCACCGGCGGTGCGCAGGCGGCGGACGGCGGCCGTGATGGGGCCGTACGTCGATCCCCAGCCGAGGACGAGGGTGCCGGCGTCGCCGTTCGGGTCGTCGACCTCGAGGTCGGGCACCTGGATGCCGTCGATCTTGGCCTGGCGGGTGCGGACCATGAACTCGTGGTTGGCCGGGTCGTAGGAGATGTTGCCCGTGCCGTCCTGCTTCTCGATGCCGCCGATGCGGTGTTCGAGGCCGGGGGTGCCGGGGATGGCCCAGGGGCGGGCCAGGGTCTGCGGGTCGCGCTTGTACGGCCAGAAGACCTCGGTGCCGTCGTCCAGGGTGTGGTTCGGTCCCTGGGCGAACTGGGTGCGCAGGTCGGGAAGTTCGTCGACCTCCGGGATCCGCCACGGCTCCGAACCGTTCGCCAGATAGCCGTCGGAGAGGAGGAAGACCGGGGTACGGTACGTGACCGCGATCCAGGCCGCCTCCAGCGCCGCGTCGAAGCAGTCGGCCGGGGTGCGCGGGGCGACGATCGGGACCGGTGCCTCGCCGTTCCTGCCGTACATGGCCTGGAGCAGGTCGGCCTGTTCGGTCTTGGTGGGCAGGCCGGTGGAGGGGCCACCGCGCTGGATGTCGACGACGAGCAGCGGCAGTTCGAGACTGACGGCCAGGCCGATCGTCTCGGACTTGAGGGCCACACCCGGGCCGGACGTCGTCGTCACGGCCAGGGAGCCGCCGAAGGACGCGCCGAGCGCGGCGCCGATCCCGGCGATCTCGTCCTCGGCCTGGAAGGTGCGCACGCCGAAGTTCTTGTGCTTGGACAGCTCGTGCAGGATGTCCGAGGCCGGCGTGATCGGGTACGAGCCCAGGTACAGCGGCAGATCGGCCTGCTTCGAGGCGGCGATCAGGCCGTACGACAGGGCCAGGTTCCCGGAGATGTTGCGGTACGTGCCCGTCGGGAACGCGGTGGCGGCCGGCGCGACCTCGTAGGAGACCGCGAAGTCCTCGGTGGTCTCGCCGAAGTTCCAGCCGGCGTGGAACGCGGCCAGGTTCGCCTTCATGATCTCCGGCTTCTTGCCGAACTTGGCCTTCAGGAAGCGCTCCGTGCCCTCGGTGGGCCGGTGGTACATCCACGACAGCAGGCCCAGCGCGAACATGTTCTTGGAGCGCTCGGCCTCCTTGCGCGAGAGGTCGAACTCCTTCAGCGCCTCCACGGTGAGCGTCGTCAGCGGCACCGGATGCACGTGGTACGCGTCCAGCGAGCCGTCCTCCAGCGGACTGGAGTCGTAGCCCACCTTCGCCATCGCCCGCTTCGTGAACTCGTCCGTGTTCACGATGACCTCGGCGCCGCGCGGCACGTCCGCGATGTTCGCCTTCAGCGCGGCCGGGTTCATCGCCACCAGGACGTTCGGCGCGTCGCCCGGCGTCAGGATGTCGTGGTCCGCGAAATGGAGCTGGAACGACGAGACGCCCGGCAGCGTGCCTGCGGGCGCCCTGATCTCCGCCGGGAAGTTCGGCAGAGTCGACAGATCGTTGCCGAACGACGCCGTCTCCGATGTGAAACGGTCGCCGGTGAGCTGCATACCGTCACCGGAGTCGCCCGCGAACCGGATGATCACCCGGTCCACGCGCCGCACATCCTTGCCGTCAGGCCCGGACGTGCTCGCGGAAACGGTCGTAGTGGTGTCGACAGACATGAAAGTGCCCTCAGTCCTTGATTTCGCAGATGGTGGCGCCGGAGGTGAGGGACGCGCCGATCTCGAGGGAGAGACCCTTGATGGTTCCGGCCTTGTGCGCGTTGAGGGGCTGTTCCATCTTCATGGCCTCCAGGACCACGACGAGGTCGCCTTCCTTGACCTCCTGGCCCTCCTCGACGGCGACCTTGACGATGGTGCCCTGCATCGGGGACGCGAGGGTGTCACCGGAGGCGGCCGGGCCGGACCTCTTCGCGGCGCGGCGCTTGGGCCTGGCGCCCTCCGCGAGTCCCCGACGTGCGAGCGTCATGCCCATGCCGGCGGGGAGGGAGACCTCCAGGCGCTTGCCGCCGACCTCCACCACGAGGTTCTCGCGCCCCGTCCCCTGGTCGGCGTCCGGATCGACGGCGGGCACGCTGAAGGCCGGGATGTCGTTGACGAACTCGGTCTCGATCCACCGGGTGTGCACCGTGAACGGGTCCGCGGTGAACGCGGGGTCCTCCACCACCGCCCGATGGAAGGGAATGGCTGTCGCCATGCCCTCGACCTGGAACTCCGCGAGTGCCCGGGAGGCCCGTTCGAGGGCCTCCTTGCGGGTGCGGCCGGTCACGATCAGCTTCGCCAGCAGCGAGTCCCACGCCGGGCCGATCACGGAGCCGGACTCGACACCCGCGTCCAGGCGCACACCCGGGCCCGAGGGTGCGTCGAACTTCGTGACGGTGCCGGGGGCGGGCAGGAAGCCGCGGCCCGGGTCCTCGCCGTTGATACGGAACTCGAAGGAGTGGCCGCGCAACTGCGGGTCGCCGTAGCCGAGTTCCTCGCCGTCGGCGATGCGGAACATCTCGCGGACCAGGTCGATGCCGGCGACCTCCTCGGTCACCGGGTGCTCGACCTGCAGGCGCGTGTTGACCTCCAGGAAGGAGATCGTGCTGTCCGCGCCGACCAGGAACTCGACCGTTCCCGCGCCGACGTAGCCGGCCTCCTTCAAGATCGCCTTCGAGGAGGAGTACAGCTCCTCGACCTGCGCCTCGGACAGGAACGGGGCGGGGGCCTCCTCCACCAGTTTCTGGTGGCGGCGCTGCAGCGAGCAGTCACGCGTGGAGACGACCACGACGTTGCCGTGCGCGTCGGCCAGGCACTGCGTCTCCACGTGGCGGGGCTTGTCGAGGTAGCGCTCCACGAAGCACTCCCCCCGCCCGAACGCCGCCACCGCCTCGCGCACGGCGGACTCGTACAGCTCGGGGACCTCGTCCAGGGTGCGGGCCACCTTCAGACCACGACCACCGCCACCGAACGCGGCCTTGATCGCGATCGGCAGGCCGTGCTCCTTCGCGAACTCCACCACCTCGTCCGCACCCGACACCGGATCCGGAGTACCCGCGACAAGCGGGGCACCGGCACGCTGCGCGATGTGCCGGGCGGCGACCTTGTCACCCAGGTCCCGGATCGCATGCGGCGGCGGACCGATCCAGATCAGACCCGCATCCAGGACGGCCTGGGCGAACTCGGCGTTCTCCGACAGGAACCCGTAACCCGGGTGGATCGCGTCCGCCCCCGAGTCCTTGGCGGCCTGCAGCACCTTGGCCATGTCGAGATAGCTGGTGGCCGGGGTGTCACCACCCAGCGCGAAGGCCTCGTCGGCCGCGCGGACGTGCAGAGCGTCCCGATCCGGATCGGCGTAGACGGCAACGCTCGCGATCCCGGCATCCCGGCACGCCCGGGCAACGCGGACAGCGATTTCGCCTCGGTTGGCGATCAGGACTTTGCGCACGATGCCTTAACTCCCTTGATAATGTTGATACTTGTAATAGGTGCTGCCTGGCTTGCGTCCGGCACCGGACGGAGGCCGCGGTGCGGTCAGACCGCTGCCGGCAGGTCGTCGTCCCACTCGCTCATGTCCACCGCGTCCACGCCCCGGCCGGAGCCCGCGGACCGGCCCAGGTCGTCCCAGAGGGGAGTGCTGTCGAACCAGTGGTCGGTGGCCAGCATCTCCAGGACGCGGGTGAGGGTCCCGTCGCCCGCGAGCAGGGCGCGGGCCTGCGCCGGATCCACCGTGCGGCCGGTCGGCGGCAGCGCCGCCCGCGTGGCCACCGAGCGCAGCAGCTCGCCGGCCGTGACCGGCTGCGGGTACGCCGCGTGGTAGACGGAGGACGAGAGCTGTTCGCGCGGGGCCCGGCCGAGGGCCACGATCAGCTCCGCCAGTTCGGCCACGGCGATCACCGACAGCCGGGCGTCCCAGCCGGCCGGGGTGCCGTGCAGCGCCCCCAGCAGCCGCCGCAGCGCGGGCCGCACCCACGCGTCGCCGGGGCCGAGGACCAGATGAGGCCGTACGACGATGCCGCCGGCATCGAGGACCGCGTCCTCCGCCTCGGCCCGGGTCCGCGACGTGTGCGACAGCGGCCGGCGCGGGAGGTGTTCGGGCAGCGCGTTGCGGAAGACGCCGCGTCCGTACACGGATGCGGTGCTGAGGTAGACGATGCGGGGGACTCCGGCGCGCTGCGCCTCGGCGACGAGCGCGGCGGTCCCCCGGGCGTTGACCGCCTCGTTGGCCTCGGCGCTCCCTCCGATCCGGGACGCGCAGTGCAGGACGGCGTCGACGCCGTCGCACAGGCCGCGCACGGAGTCCGGCTCCGCCAGGTTCATCCGTACGACACGGGTGCTGGCCCGTCCCCCGAGCGGTACCGGGGGACGTCTGCGGTGCGAGACCAGGGTCAACTGCCCGCCGAACCGGGCCGCTTCGCGGGTGACGTGGGTTCCGATGAACCCGCCGGCCCCGGCGATCAGGACGTTCTGCATGTAAGGCTCCGATCGCGCAGGGCGGGTCAGTGCGTACGCGTGCGCAGGGTGACGTACGCCTCGAAGACGGCTTCGCCTTCCTGCTGTCCGCGCACCCGTACCTGGACGTCGCCCGCCGCGTCGACGCCGGTCGGCTCGGCCTCCACCAGGCAGGGCGCGTCGAGTTCGGCGTACCGCTCGAAGGTGCTGTCCAGGGCGACGACGAGGGTGTCGGGCATTCCGGTGACGGCGTGGGCCGCCTGCCGGGCGGCCTCCAGGAGCACCATGCCGGGGACGTGGTCCACGGGGTGGTCGAAGAAGATCGGGTGGCCGCAGTCGACGCGCAGCTCCCACCGGTCGCCGGCGCCGCGCGAGATCTCGGACAGGACCACGTGCCGCGCGTCGGTGCGGCCCACCAGGGCCGGGTCGATCGGCAGGCCCGGCAGGCGGTCGCAGTGGGTGGACCGGCCTCCGCGCAGCCGCCCGTAGACGGAGGGCCGTATGCAGGTCATGGTCGCGCCCGCGGAGCCCAGGGACTCGCCCTCGACCACGGCGGTCACCTCGTAGCGCATGCCGGCGAACCGCTTGCCGCGCTGCACGATGTCGTGGCACGCCACGTGCAGTTCGACCTCGGTCGGGGCGGGGGTGGCGACGAACAGGGGTGCCGGGGCGGCGAAGTGCATCGACCCCATGAGGAACTGGTCGCCGAACTCGACCCCGTACTCGGCGTGGGCGAGCAGCGCCCCCACCTGGCGAACCGATTCGGCGAAGAGCATCGGGTCCTGGTAGCCGCCCGACTGGGCGAAGAGTGCGTGGCCGCGGGGCCACTGGGTGCCCACGACGAAGGTGTGCGGCTCCTGCGCGGGCCGCCAGCCGGTGAGCAGCACTTCGGAGATGGCGGCGCGGTGCACGTACTGGCGCGGAACGGTAGTGGTGAACGCGGTGAGATCGAAGTCGAGCATCGCGGTCAAGGCAGGCGCTCCTGTAGGTAGTTGGCCCAGGAGGGAGCTGCTGTGTGGCAACAGCCCCCGGTCCACACGCAAACAAAATACAGACAGGTCTGTAGGGTAAATCAAGTAAAGCTTGAGCAAGGACGCCGACGGCCAGGCCGCAAAAAACGGCGTCCTTGCCTGTTCTTGACCAACTCTCGACACTCGATGCCGCCACCAAGAGCCCGATGAACAACCGGACTTATCCATGATCGGCACAGGTCACATGGCATGTAACGCCTTGAGGGAGGGTGCCGTGAACGACATTGACAATCAGACAAGTCTGTTTGTTACTCTCCTCTGGCACCTGAACTTCAACACGAGCATGTGAAGGCAGCCGACACCGGCACGCTCCAGGAGGACCAGTTGAACCAGCAGGTAGCGGACCCGCCCGGCCTTGCCACAGTCGGTCGGCACTACGCCGCGCCCCAGCCAACCCGCCCCGCCATGCCCCGACTTCACGTTCCGGTCGAGCACCCCGCCCTGCGCATCCTGGTCGTCGAGAACGAGGAGCGGGCCGCGAAAGCACTGGTCCAGGATCTGGTCCGGCGCGGATACCGCGCCGACAGCGTGGCCACCGGAACGCAGGCCCTGCGCGTGCACCGGGAGGCCGATCTGATCCTGCTCAACCTCGACCTCACCGACATCGACGGCCTGGAGGTCTGCCGCAGCATCCGCGCGATGAGCGACACCCCGATCATCGCCGTCACCGAGCGCGGCAGCGAGCTCGACCGTGTCCTCGGCCTGCAGGCGGGCTCGGACGACTACGTGGTCAAGCCGTACGGGTTCCACGAACTGCTCGCCCGCATCGGCGCGGTGATGCGCCGGGTGCGGCCGCTGTCCTCGACGGCCCGCACGATCGAGCACGGCCCGCTGCAGATCGACACCGACGTCCGCAGGGTCACCCTGCACGGGAACCCGGTGAGCCTCACGCGCAAGGAGTTCGACCTGCTGCACGTCCTCGCGATCCAGCCGGGCGCGGTGGTCTCCCGGCGGCAGCTGATGACCCAGGTCTGGGAGGACGCCTGGTCGCACAAGGGACGAACGATCGACACCCATGTCAGCAGCGTGCGCGGCAAGCTCGGGTCCAGCCATTGGATCGTCACGGTCCGCGGTGTCGGTTTCCGTCTGGGCGGGCCGCCCTCCATGCCTGTCCTGGGCCAGGCCGGGTGACGTACCCGCCACCACCGCAGGTCCCGGCGCCGGCCCGGCCGTGCGCCGAGCGGCGCCCGAGCCTGGTGCGAGGACTTCTCCGACTGGTACAACCTTGGTCACCGCCACAGCGGCATCGGCATGCACGCACCCTTCGGCGTCCCCTTCGACCGCGCCGGACAGCTCCGCGGGACGCGGCGCGCCCTGACGTCCCCGTGACGTCTGCACCGAGTGGGCGGCCCGTTCCGCCTTCTGCCGCCGCCCCTCTGGCGAGTCTGGAAGGTCCAAGTACAATGCAGACTTGTCTGTATTGATAGTTGACTCACAGCAAGGACCGGGTATGGCGAAGCAAGAACGCGGGATGCGATCGAGGCAGGCAATCCTCGCGGCCGCCGCCGAGGTGTTCGACCTTCGCGGATACGACGCCGCGAGCACGAACGAGATCCTGGCGCGCACCGGTCTGACGCGTGGCGCCCTCTACCACCACTTCCGGTCCAAGGAAGCGATCGCGGCCGCGCTGTTCGACGCGCACAGCGACGCCCTCGCCGCCCCCGAGCGGTCCACCAAACTCCAGTCGATCATCGATCTGACCTTCGGCTTCGCCGTACGCCTGCAGCACGATCCGGTGCTGCGGGCGAGCGTGCGCCTCGCGGTGGAGAAGACGTCGTTCCCGCGCCCGGTCAACACGCCCTACGAGCAGTCGACCGAGGCCATCCATCACCTGTTCACCGAGGCCCAGTCGCAGGGCGAGATCCTGCCCGGCGTGGACCTGCGCGCCGCCACCACCGTCATCGTCGGCGCGTTCACCGGGCTGCAGGCGATGTCGCTGGTCTACACGGATCGCAATGACCTGCCCGAGCGGCTCACCGAGATGTGGCGGTTCCTGCTGCCGGGCATGGTCGCCCCCGGCATGATCGGCACCCTGCGCGTCACTCCCCCGCCCGCGGCCCTCGTCGCGCAGGACGAGGGCCGGGCGGAAGCCCTGGCCGCCGGCGCCGTCACCTCGTAGGACGCGGGGGCGGGCGGGCCGGCGCGGCCGGTCACACCCCGGCGGCGCCGACCGGCGATTCCCGCACGACCAGCGGCAGCAGCACGTCCCAGATCCGCTCCGCGCGCTCCTCGCCCCACCACGCCGGGTCGGCGTAGCCCAGCGACTCCAGGCCCGCCACGACCACGACCGCCAGATCCGCGAGCACCGCGCGGTCGAGTCCCGCCGGCACCCGCGCCAGGGTCTCGGCACGCACCCGGTCCAGCACTTCTTCCCTCAGCCGGGGCGGGTCCTCGGTCCCGTCGGGGGCCAACCGAAGCCCCGCGCGCATCAGTTGGTCGCTCGCCAGCGCCTTGCCGAGGGCGACACTGAAGCGCGCCGACGCGTCCGCGCTGGGCTCCGCGAAGGTCTCGTCGGCCAGGGCGAACACCTGGTCCCGGGCCTGCGCGTGCACCTCGCACACCAACTCCGCGATGGAGCGGAAGTGGTGGTAGAGCGCACCACGGGTGACCCCCGCTGCGTTGCAAATGTTGACCAGTCCCGCGTCGGCGAGCCGACGGGTCGCGATGAGTTCCATGGCAGCACTCACGAGTGCCTGACGGGAAGTTTGCGCCCGCTTCTGCATCGCGCATGCCCCTTGCCTGATGTGACGGCTCTCAAAAACAGCAGTGAGCAGACGCAGTCCGGCGCCTCCTCCTTCTGAGTAACCATACAACGGTGCCTGTTTCTCTGAACACCCAGTGGCCGCTTCGAATTCAGAACCGCCGGGGCTCGGCCAATTCCTGCCGCCGGATGTCTCGTTCGGAGGGGAGGTCAAGGGAGGCCCTCAGATGACCAGATGAACCAGACAAACAGGTCTGTATCTTTTCAGTGACAGTGCGTCCGCGCGGACGCGCCCACGTTCGGGTGGCGGCCCGGTGCCGCATGCCGTGCGCCCGGTGATCATCGAGTGATCAAGAACCCCTTCTTCGGCAAAGCAGCGGCTGCCCTCGGTGTCCTCGTGAGCCTGGCCGCCACGTCCGCCGCCTCTGCCACCACCCCGGCCGCCACCACCACCGCTCCCGCGCACGCCGCCGCCCTGACCGCCGCCGCAGCGGCACCCGTGTGCCCCGTGGTCGAGGACAAGCTCTACGCAGCGGTCGAACGCCCCGTCCCGCTCGAGAAGATCACCCCTCAGCCGGTCTTCCGCAAGGACTGCAAGACGCTCTACCGCGCCGACGGCCGCGCCCCCGACAGCATCTTCAAGGAGGGCTTCCACCCCCGGGACACCGTCAACGGCCAGTACGACCTCGAGAAGTACGTGCTGGCGAACCAGCCGTCCCCGTTCGTCTCCACCACCTACGACCACGACCTGTACAAGACATGGGCGAGGTGGCTGAAGCCCGGCGCGTACAACTACTACATCGACGCGCCCAACGGCATCGACGTCAACCGCACCATCGGCGACACCCACAAGTACGCGGAACAGGTCGAGGTCGCCTTCCCCGGTGGGATCGCCCCGCGGTTCATCATCGGGGCCTGCCCGATCGACAAGCAGACCCGCACCGAGATCATGTCCGGCTGCCAGAGCAACCCGGCCTACCAGCCCGCCACCGCGGACAAGTAGAGCCGCCGGCGGCTCCGGGGGCAGCGGCCGGATCGGTTCGGGCTGCTTCGGTTTCAGGACATGCAGCCCCGTCGGCGCAGCCTCTCGCCACGACCTCGACCGTGCCGAATGCGGCCGAAACCGCCTCGACATCCACCTCGTCGATCCCCTCGAAAACCAGCGAGTTCCAGAACGGTGCGTCAGTCTGCATGACCAGCACCATCACCGCTCGCAACGGTCCACACAGCGATAGGCAGAAACCTGAGGGAGCGTCAACTCTGATCGTCGGACAACAAGGCGTACGCGGTCTCACGCGAGCCTGTCTCCTTGCAATCGAACAACAGGGTCACGCTCCGCGACGACTCCCCAAGATCTGTGCCAGAACCCCCAACTCATCGACATTGATCATGCGGCCGCGTCACGACGTGACTCCCGAAGTCGCGCGGGTCGCCGGGGCGCGGGCGTACAGCGCCTGGCCGCCGGGCCACCGTCCAAGCTCGGTCATCCGCTGAGGCTGAACGTACCCCGGCCGAGCCGGACTTGCAGGTAAGCGTTACGGTGGCGAGCAGGGCCTGGTGCTGCATCCCCCGTCAGCACCAGGCCCTAACCGTTGCCATGTGGGGGCCACGGGTGTCACGCCCGACCAGGACCGTAGTCGTTGGTGGAGCATGAACCACACAGGCACCACGCACGCGCAGCCCGGCGGCACCTAGGCATAAACGCTGGAGAAGCGGCAGCGCGACGTCGCCGAACTCCGTGCCGATCCCGACCTGTCCGCACTCGAGTACCGCCTCGACGACCTCGGCTAGGCGTCGGCCCACGCGCTGCGCACCCGTTGCTCCTGGCGCGTGGCGACAGCGGCCGGGCGCGGCGTGACCGGGAGCCGGAACTGACTCGGCCCTTGGCGTCTTTGGCGGCCAGGGGAAGCGGACAACGACGTCAGCCAAAGACGCCCGGGTCGCAACGGCAACGCCCAGGCCTCACCGGCGGCCGCCGCGTCACCGCCGGCGGCCAGGACCTCCGCGTCGCGCACACCGACGCCGAACTCGTCGGAATCCTGCAGAACGGGGGACGCGACGACGCGATCGAACTCTTCGATGAGCTGGCATGGCTGAAGTGGCTCGGCGACAACGCCCACCGATACACCCCACCCGCATTCGCCGGGCCTCGGTGTCCTGTTCGGACCCAGCAGCGGCGGACTCAGCAGTGAGCAGCACAGCAGGCAGGGCACCGAGGTCCGGCGTGTGGAGCGGCCGGGCCCGGGGGTGAGGCCCGGCCGCTCCACAGGGGTGTCCCGCGCACGGGCGCCGACAAACCCTCCCGCCGTCCGATCGGGACCGACCCAGGCCGTGGTCAGTTGCCCACCCTGCCGTCGTAGGCATCGGGTGCTGTGCCACTGGGGCACGGCCGCTACTTCCACCTGGACCGCGGCTCCTGCGGCCTGTGGGGCGTGCGGCGCCTGGACGCCGGCGGGAGGGCCTGATTCTGTCCGGGGGCAGGCCCTGCCCTCCTTGCGGGTTCAGGGGTGGTGCTCGAGGAACTGCTCCACCAGATGCAGTACAACGCTGGGGCTCTCCAGATGTACGTCATGGCCCGCACCCGGGATGCTCACGGCAATAGCCCCTGGGTGTTGTCGGAGCATTGTTTCGGACTCGCCGGGCGGGATGATGCCCGACTGCCCGAGGATGATCAGGGTCGGGAGTGTGATCCGCGCCCATTCCTCCCAGAAGGAGCGCTGGGCGACCTCGGTCAACGAGTCGACCATGACGTCGCGTTCGAAGCGGGGCCACCAGCCGTTGTCGCGCTCCTCCAGTCCGGCGGCCCAGCCTTCGCCCACCGCGCCGCCGCCGAGGAAGGCGACGGCGGCCTTCCTCGATGGGAACGGGGTCGGCCAGGTGTCGAGCCATCCTCCGATCTCGGCCTGCACGTTCCGGTTCGGTCCGCCGGGTCCGGCTTCCACCAGGGCGATTGCGCGCACGAGGTCAGGGTGTGCGGAGGCGGTGAGCATGGCGGTGTGGCCGCCCAGGGACTGCCCCACCAGGATCGGGCGGTGCAGCTCCAGCTGTTCGAGGACGGCGACGACGTCGGCTACGTATGCGGCCCGGCTCACGTCGCGCGGGTGTCGCTCGGCGGCGCCATGGCCGCGCTGGTCCACAGCGACGACGCGGTGACGGGTGCTCAGGGCTTCTGCGAGGGCGTCCCATTCACCCGCGTGCCCCGCGAGTCCGTGCAGCAGAACGACCGGCGAGCCGGAGCCGCCCCAGTCACGGCAGGACAGTCGGACGCCGTCGCGTTCCACGACGCGTTCACTCCAGGGCATGCGGTTCCTTTCCGAAACAGGTGGATCGGGCGGTGGTGTGTCGGTCAGCGGTAGGCGGCGAGGAAGGCGCGGGTGCCGGCAGCGGCGTATCGGTCGAGGTCGGCGTCGGTGTGCTGGGCGCGTCCGGTGAACATGGCCTGGTTCACCGGGATCCACAGCAGCAGGCCGGAGAAGTGGTTGGCGGCCAAAAGCGTGTCGTCGATGTGGAGCAGCCCTTCGTCCGCCAGGCGCTGGAAGGTCGCCGCGAGTGTGGCGAGCCCCCGCTCGAAGCCTCTCTGGTACCACTCGGTGCCGAGGTCGGGGAAGACGTCTGCGTTGGCGATGATCAGTCGCCGCAGCTGGATGACCTGGGGGTGCGTGAGGCTGGCCAGGAACTCGCGGGCGAGCCGGGTCAGGTTCTCTTCCAGGTTCGCGGCGTCTGTCGGAATGTCGGCCAGCAGGTCGATCGTGGTGTCGAGGCGGTCGGTGGTCGCGAGGACTATGGCGGCGAAGAGCTTCTCCTTGTCGGAGAAGTGCTTGTAGACGGTCTGCTTGGACACCGCGGCCAGCCTCGCGATGTCGTCCATGCTCGTGCCGGCGTAGCCCTTCTCCATGAACACCGCCGTCGCGGCCTCCATGATCGCCTGGTGCTTGAGGGCCGAGCGCCCTTGCCCGCTGGTTTCCATGCGTCGTCTCCTTCGGTGAACTTCGTGAGTACTGGACAGTCTAGTTTCTGTATGGGTACTGTACCGTCCAGTTCCGGACCGCGGGGGGAATCGAGACCGCGGGACGCATTCACTTAGGGGAGAACCATGCGGAAGATCGTTGCGGGCCTGTTCATGTCTCTGGACGGCGTCGTCGAGGGGCCGGAGAAGTGGGGCATGCCCTACAACACCGGTGAGGCCGCCGAGGCGGTGACGCGACTGTTCGACGACGCCAACACGGCGCTGCTGGGGTGCGGCACGTACGAGATGTGGAGCCAGTTCTTCCCGCACGTCACAAGCGAGCAGGTGCCGACCGCCGACTGGCTGAACGCCGCTCCCAAGTACGTCGTCACCTCCACCCCCACGGACGTCGGCCAGTGGCAGGGCAGCCGCCTGATCACGGGTGACGACATCGCCGGCCAGATCCAGGCCCTCAAGCAGCAGCCCGGCGGGAACATCAACGTCGGCGGCAGCATCACCCTCGTGCAGTGGCTCATGGGCAACGGCCTGCTGGACGACCTGTACCTGCAGATCGCGCCCGTCATCGCCGGCACCGGCCGCACCCTCGCCGACGGCGAGCAGATCCCGATGAACCTCGTCGGCACCCGCTCCTTCACCAACGGCGTCATCGAGGCGCACTACACGCCTCTGCCGCGCTGACCTCCGCCACCTGTCTCTCGCCTCTGCCCAGAAAGGGCTCTCACTCCATGTCCCAGACGCTCGACCGCCCCGCCGCCGTCCTCAACCTCGCCCCGTCCCGCCCCGCGCGCCGACTCCTGCCGGCCGCCGGGATCGCGGCAGGCCCGCTCTTTCTCGCAGTGGGCCTGGTCCAGGGCCTGACCCGGGACGGCTTCGACTTCAGCCGCAACGCCCTCAGCCAGCTCAGCCTCGGCGACCTCGGCTGGATCCAGGTCACCGCCTTCCTCATCACCGGAATCCTGGTGACCGGCGGAGCCGTCGCCATACGCCAGGCACTGCGCGATACGCCGGGAGGCACCTGGGCGCCCCGGCTGCTCACCGCCTTCGGCGCCTCGTTCCTGCTCGCCGGCATCTTCCGCGCCGACCCAGGAGCCGGCTTCCCGGCCGGCACCCCCGACGACCGGGTCCCCACACTGAGCGCCCACGGCACCGTCCACCTGCTCGCCGGCACCATCGGCTACCTCGCCCTGTGCGCCACCTTCCTCGCCGTCGCCCGGCACTTCGCCGCCCGCCGCCAGCGCGGCTGGGCCCTCGCCACCCGGCTCGCACCCGTGGGCGTCATCGCCGGATTCGCAGGGTCGGCCACCTCGGTGGCGGCCTTCACCGCCGGGGCCGGGTTCGGCCTGATCGCGCTCAGCATCGTCACCGCCCGGCTGACATGGCCCACGCGGGCCTGACCTGCGTCACCATCCACAGCACCCGCATCACAACCACACCGACGGGAGACCACGACATGACCACACCGGCCAAGGGCCCTGCCAGCTACTTCCCCGCGATCGAGAAGAAGTACGGCCGCCCGGTGGAAGAGTGGCTGGACCTCATCCACTCCTCGCCCCTCACCAAGCACATGGAACTCGTCGCCTGGCTCAAGAGCGAGCACGGCCTCGGCCACGGGCACGCCTACGCGCTGGTCGCACACGCCCGGGCGAACGACAGCAAGTGACCCTGACCCGGGGCCGGGCGGCTGCCCCGAGCCGTCGCCCCGCCGGACGTCAGGCGAGGCCTGATTCGCCGGCCGGGAAGAACTGGGCGCCCTGCACGTACTCCATGGCCGCGGTGAACTCCCGGTCGCCCAGACGGAGTTCCATCTCCTGCGGGCTCACGTCCTCCACCCGGGTCTGGATCCAGTACAGGCTGCCCAGCGGATCCCGTACCCGGCCGACCCGGTCGCCGAAGAACAGGTGTGTCACCTCGGTGACCGACGTGCCGCCCGCCTCAACGGCCCGGCAGTTCACGGGGTCGGCGTCCTCGACGTACAACCGTGCCCGGGGCCGGCGGCCGGCCCGCCGGCGCGTCGAACATCATCGCCACGGAGTCACCGATCCGTACCTCGGCATGGGCGACCGCCCCACTGCCCTCAAGACCTCGAAGCGGCCGGCCCACCGAGCGGCCCGGGCCGCGACCGAGCGGAACTGGGGGTTCCTCCCACTTGCGGGTGGTTCTTCAATGGCCGGCGCCCTTGCCACCCGCCTCGGCGGATTGGGCGCCAGCCAACATCATTTCCTCTCGGCCCTCTTCTGCTCCCACAAGGCTCAGCTTGACCGGCGGGGCAACCTAAACATTTCCGCCCGCGGCAACGGTCATGAGCCCCTGGACCGGAGGCAGACACCTGCAATGGGCAGCTAGGCCGTGTTTTAGAAGTTCTCGGCGTCGCTCGAATCCTGACCCTCTGACGGCGGATCAAAAGTGACCCACTTGGTGATCTTCGCCTGAACCTGATCTTGATCTGAGGTCAGGAGGGAGAGGGTGATCTGCGTGGAGGACTGGGCAGAGATCCGCCGGCTGCACCGGGCCGAGCAGATGCCGATCCGGGCGATCGCGAGGCATCTGGGCATCTCGAAGAACACGGTCAAGCGGGCGCTGGCGAGTGACCGGCCGCCGAAGTACGAGCGTCTGGCCAAGGGCTCGGTGGTCGACGCCGTTGAGGTGCAGATCCGTGAGCTGCTGCGGGAGACGCCGACGATGCCGGCCACGGTGATCGCCGAGCGGATCGGGTGGGAACGCGGGATGACGGTCCTCAAGGAGCGGGTGCGGGAACTGCGGCCCGCCTACGTTCCCGTCGATCCGGTCTCCCGCACGACCTATCAGCCGGGTGAGCTGGCCCAGTGCGACCTGTGGTTTCCCGAGGCGGACATCCCGCTCGGCTACGGGCAGACCGGCCGCCCGCCGGTGCTGGTGATGGTGTCCGGCTACTCGCGGGTGATCGCCGCACGGATGCTGCCCTCCCGCATGACCGGCGACCTGATCGACGGGCACTGGCGGCTGCTGTCCGCCTGGGGCGCGGTGCCCAAGACGCTCGTCTGGGACAAAGAGGCCGGGGTCGGCCGCGGCAGACTGACGGCGGAGTTCGCCGCGTTCGCGGGCCTGCTCGCCACGAAGATCCACCTCTGCCGTCCGCGTGATCCCGAAGCGAAAGGGCTGGTCGAGAGGGCCAACGGCTACCTGGAGACGAGTTTCCTGCCCGGCCGCACCTTCAGCGGCCCCGGCGACTTCAACACCCAGCTGACCTGCTGGCTGGCCGTTGCCAACCGGCGCGTCCACCGCACCCTGCAGACCCGCCCCACCGAGCGGTGGGA
Source organism: Streptomyces sp. NPDC019224 (assembly GCF_040632605.1). Taxonomy (NCBI): domain Bacteria; kingdom Bacillati; phylum Actinomycetota; class Actinomycetes; order Kitasatosporales; family Streptomycetaceae; genus Streptomyces; species Streptomyces sp. NPDC019224. The sequence goes on from NZ_JBEYCF010000041.1 coordinate 55,355, forward strand.
GGCCGACCGGGCCGGGATGCTCACCCTGCCGCCCGTCGACCCGCCCGCCTGGTGGCGGATGCAGACCCGGATCGGCCGCGACCACTACGTCCGTGTCGACACCAACGACTACTCCGTGCACCCCGACGCGATCGGCCGCACCGTCACCGTGCTGACCGACAACGACGAGGTCATCGCGCTGGCGCCCGGCGGCGTGATCGTCGCCCGGCATCCCCGCTGCTGGGCCCGCCACCAGACCATCACCGATCCCGATCACGCTAAGGCGGGCAAGACGATGCGCGGACAGCTGCACCATCAGCAGGCCGCTCGCCAGGCCGCAGCTCAGGATGCCTCCGGCCCGCTCGTCGAGGTCGAGCAACGCGAACTGGGCTCCTATGACCGGCTGTTCACCGTCATCGAAGGCGGCGGCGACAGGGAGGCCGGCTGATGCCCCGCACCAACACCGCCCCGGCCGAGAGCACCACAGCGGGCCGCAGGACCGGCTCCCAAACGGCCGCCGACCTCGCCTTCCTGGCCCGCGCGTTGAAGGCCCCGGCCCTGCTGGACGCCGCCGACCGGCTCGCCGAACGTGCCCGCAAGGAGTCCTGGACCCACGCCGAATACCTCGTCGCCTGCCTCCAGCGCGAGGTCTCCGCCCGCGAATCACACGGCGGCGAGGCGAGAGTACGGGCCGCCCGCTTCCCCGCGATCAAGACGATCGAGGAACTGGACGTCACCCATCTGCGCGGCATGACGCGACAACAACTCGCACATCTGGGCACGTTGGACTTCATCGTCGGCAAGGAGAACGCCGTCTTCCTGGGACCGCCGGGCACCGGGAAGACACACCTGGCCATCGGCCTCGCGGTCCGCGCCTGCCAGGCCGGACACCGCGTCGCCTTCGCCACCGCCGCCGAGTGGGTCGACCGCCTTGCCGTCGCCCACCACGCCGGACGGCTCCAGGCCGAGCTCACCAAGCTGAGCCGTTACCCGCTGATCGTGGTCGACGAGGTCGGCTACATACCTTTCGAAGCAGAGGCCGCCAACCTGTTCTTCCAGCTCATCTCGAACCGATATGAACGCGCGTCCGTGATCGTCACCAGCAACAAACCCTTCGGACGCTGGGGAGAGGTCTTCGGCGACGAGACCGTGGCCGCCGCCATGATCGACCGCCTCGTCCACCACGACACCCATGGCAGCGGGCAAGCCCGAGTCAAGGAACGAGAGTTCCTGGGTGTGGTTGACGCATCGCACAGTCAGCGGCGGCACCTGATCAGGACGGAGGACGGGACCATCGGCCACTGCCGAGTGGACGTTGAATGTGATGCCGCCATGGATCTCCTGGGCCTGGACGACCGGTCCGTCGACGTTTCCGGACAGTTCGTTCCTGACGTGTCGGTCCCCCTGGCGGTCTCCGGAACTCTCGCTCATCACACCGCTCCGGCACCCGGCTCGGGCGGAACCGCCCGAGAGCCGCCGAAGGTCAGGCCGGAGAAGTGCTGCCCCTGGAAGACCGGGCCGTTCTGCGTGCCACCGCTGATGCTGTTGTGCACGGAAACAGAGGGGTCTTTCTGGGCATTCGGGTCCAACTCTGCCAGTAATACACGGAGTTCTTCCGCAGCCTCGGGATCAGCCAGGAGGACACGGCGCAGCCGCGTCCTCCATACGGCCTCGATATCCGACCCGGCGAGTTCGTCCTGCGCGGCATGAGCCGCCATCAGCTCCTGCCGGGACAGCTGAAGTTCTTCCCCAGCCGAGTTCTCGTCGCCGCCGCATGCAAAGAATCGAGCGGCTCGATCCCTCACCTGCGCCCAGGTCTCCGACACCATGAGCCCGACCAGTGTTGTCGCTCCGGACGCCGCCAGCGCTGCCAACTCGGCTTCCACAAAACCCCCTTGGGCACGACCTTCAAGACCTCGTTGATGCCACCGTAGAGAGCCCACTGATGCTTTGGTAGCCCGGCCGCTGCAAACGATCTCTCGGAAGCCCTGGCGAAAGGTGTTCGAGCTCCCCAGGCTCCACGCCGGGGCGGTTCGGAACAGGTCACGCCATCACAACGGCGTCGGCGACCGGCTCGGCGGAGGTGCGGTGCGCCTCCTCGATCACCATCTGGTCCCACGGCGGGATTTGGTGGCCCTGGGCGGTGGCCAAAGCGGCGGTGCTGCCCTGCCCTACCGCCACCACCTTCAAGGTGGCGATGGGCTTGTTGCAGTGCAGGCTCCAGGCTTTGATGACGTCGCGGAGAGCCGCCGCATCGGGGACCAGGAGGAGGGTCTTCGCCGTGGGCTGTGCCTGGCTGAGGCCGCTGGCCGCCATGGTGGTCTTGCCCCCCCCGGCCGGCATGGCGAAGGGTCAGCCGCCGTTCGCCGTCGCGCAGCACCTGCTCGAGTCCGTGCGGCCAAGGCCGTCCCGACAGCCAGATGGTAGGAGCGGGGTTTCGTGCATAGTGCGGGCGTTGGCGGAGGTGCAGGAGGATCTGGTGCGGGCGGCCCGCCGACGGGCGCTGCTCTTGCCGGCGTGATCCTTGGGCATGAGATGACCTCGAGTCCCGCCGCGCGCTGCCCCATGACCACGGCGCGGCGTCGAGTGACATGCGGGCAGTGGTGAAGCCTGCTGCACACCGTGCAGCAGGCGCATTTGATGCAGCCTCGCCGGAACATGGTCCGGGCACCTTCGCCGCGAAAACAAGGGGCCGTTCATGGGCCGTCCCCTCGGCGTGGGCCGATGCGCTCGGCCTGCCGTAAGGCTATAACTCCGTCTCCGGTGCCAGGACCGGAGCCTGACAGTCGACGTTCACCGAAGCCGACGGCCGCTACACCTTCACCACTGGCGGGGCGATGTAGGCGACGGGGGTGATGAGGCCGGCAGGTGCCAGGGCCTTGCTCAACGCGGCGAGGCAATGGGCTCTGTGGGGTCGTGCGCCCAGAAGGCGGCAGTGACGCGCTGGACGAGGAGGGACTGTTCGCTCGACGGGTCGTTGTCGCTGTCCACGGCGTGCGGCACGAGGACCCTGGTGCGGGTCACGTGACGTACGTCTTGTGCCATGAGCGGGCGCAGGACGTTGACGAGTTGTGTGGCTGTGCAGTTGGGGTCCGGCAGCACGATTGCGTCAAGGTTGCGGGGCATCGGGTTGTAGCTCCAGCGTACGCAGTGGATGACCGGCTGGTCGTGTGCGTGCCGCACGGACGGATCGCGTTCCAGGTGGATCTCCGCGTCGAGCATGTCCACTGCCAGTTGCATGGCGAACTTCTGGGCCTCGGCCCTGGTGGACAGTACGGCCACGACGCGGCGCAGCCGGAGCCGTTCGATGATCTGCGCGGTTGCGTTGGCTTCGGTGGACCATTGCCGAGGACGCCGCGAGGCGGGGTTTCTGCGGACGCGGACCACTGCCAGCTGGCAGGGCGCCAGTAGTTCTTCGTCCTCCAGGGCCTGTCTGCTCGTCGGGACGATGTGACTGCCGAAGATCTTTTGTGCGGGCATGTGGACCGCCCAGTCCACGTCGCGCGCTTTGAGGCCGGGTGCCATCTGGCGGGGGATGCGTGGAGTGGCCGTCAGATAGATGCGCCGCCGGGCAAGGATGCGGTCGTCATAGTGGATGCCGGCATAGGGGTGCTCTGGCGTGATGATGCCCTCTGCCGTGCGGTGTGCTTCTTCGACGACGAGGTGTCCCCAGGCGGGAAGGTCGTGGCGTCGGTGGCTGTCGGCGACCTTCGGGGCATCTGCGTAGCGGGCGAACACCAGCGCTCCGGGAGGCTGCCGTCTGATCCAGTCGGCCAGATCGGCAGCGCTCGTCAGGCGGGTGCCACCGTGAGGGGCGAAGCCCAGGCCCGCGTGCGGCCTGTCGCCTGTTTTCCGCCAGGTGGCGGCGGCTTTGCGGAGGTCGCGCACGTCTGGGCCGAGGATCAGGCAGGTTTCGGGGGCGAGTTCAAGCACGGCGGACGCGATGGTGGTGGTCTTGCCTGCGCCGGCGGGCATGCTGATCAGTGTTCGACGTCCGCCCCCGCCGAAGATCATCGGGGCCACGCCCGGTGGCGGCTCGCTCTCGGATGTCCAGAACACCGGGTCGTGCGCGCCCACCAACGCGGCAGTGTCCTGGAGGGCCGGTTCCTCTCCAGCCGCGGAATTTCCCGTGACGGTGGCGGGACTCTGTGGTGAGGGAAGCGGTGCCGACGGCGTCTGTGCGCCCTGGGGGGCCGGTGCCCACTCCATGGCCAGTGCTTCCAGGGCCGCGATCTCCGCGCTGTTGAGGGCACCTTGGCGGGCCTGGGCGCGCAGGTCGGTGATCCAGGGGCCGAGCGGGAAGCGTCGGTCGCCTTCGCCGGCGTGGAAGTCGGGCGGGACCTGCAGGTGGTGGTGCTGGCGGTAGAAGTGCCGGGCGGCGCGCAGGCCGCCCGCGAAGTGGTTGGTGGGGGTGCGATGGAGCGCCAGAGCCAGCGGGCTGTCTTGGAACGGCAGTGCAGCCAGTTGCTGGCGCTGCTCCTTTTTCAGGGTGGGGAACATGTCGAACTGCCGGTCGAGCCAGCGGGTGGCGTGGTCTGCGTCGCCGGGCAGGGGGCCGGGGGTGATGACCGGCGGGGATGTGCTGTCACGGACCCCTGCCAGGGTGCGCTGCCAGGCGTCGGACCAGTGGGGGTTCCACCAGCGGTCGATGTCGCGCAGGGCGCGCCGATAGGGGGCGGGCAGGGTGCCTGCGTCGTCCTGGCGGCGCTGCTGCAGGAGCCACTGCGCGAGGGGGCGGCGCTGGTAGGTCTCCTGCGCGTCGTGGGGAAGGAGGTGGCCGTGCTCGCGTGCGTAGGCCTGTGCGGTTTCGAGAAAGGCCTCGGTGCTGTCCGGGTCGTGGCGCCAGGTGATGTTGAAGGTGGCCAGTGCGGCGACACGGGCGGCGGGCAGGTGTCCGGCGGTTTTGAGGGCGCGCTGGTATCCGAGCCAGCAGCCGAGATGGAACCCGTCGTCGGTGATGTGGTTGCTGGGGACGTCGAGGTGTCCGTGTGCGGTGTGGAAAGTCCGGGCGGCGGCCATCCCGGTGTCCCAGATATCCGGTTCAGGTTCCATGATGCGCAGCATCAGGTGCGGAGCGATCTCCAGGGCGCGTGCGGGGCGGATGGCGTAGTCGGGGGTGGAGATGAGCAGGCGGCGGCCGCTGATCGGCAGGCGGTAGAAGTAGTGCTCGTCGTAGGCCCGCAGCGCGATCATGACTTGGTGGAGCAGGTGGTAGGGCGTGCCGAAGGTTGCTTCTTCGGGGCGTTGCCCGGGGCCGAACAGAACGGGGATGATCAAGGTGGAGACCTTGTTCATGCCGGGGCCGATGCGCAGGGCCCGTCCGATGGCCTGGATGATGTCGATGGTGGACTGCTTGGGGTCGGCGAACAGCACGGAGTCGGCCAGCGGGAAGTCGACGCCTTCGACGCACAGGCGGACATTGCACAGGACGCGGAGCTCGGCGAGAGAGCCTTCGCGCCGGTCTGCGGGGGCTTGCCCGAAGTGGCTCATGCGTTCGCGCCGCACCGGCCGGGAGTGCTGGGAGTGGACGCTGGACACCCACAGGCCGTCCGCGTGTCCGCCGGGGATGGCGGCGGCGGTCTGCGGGAGGGTTTCGGCGAGGGCTTCGCACTGCGCGATGCTGCGACTGAAGGAGACCACCCGCTGAATATGGTGGTCCTCGCGGGCTTTGAGCAGGGCCAGTTGGGCTGCGGCGACCCGCGCGGCATCGGCCTGCGGAGTGCGGCCCCGCTTGGCGCGGCTGGTGAGGAAGGCGCGCAGCTGCGGGTGGTGGATCTCGGGGGCTGCGATGCGGTAGTCGGCGAGTCTGCCTTCGTGGATGGCCTCGGCCAGGGAGTAGCGGTAGGCGACGGTGCCGTAGAGGGACACATTGTCCATGGAGGCGATCGGTTCGGTGACGATGCCCCGGTTGACGTCCCAGATACGAGGCGTGGCGGTGAGGTAGAGGCGGTGGCGGGCGGGGATGGCGTCGTCGTCGTGGATAGTGCCCCAGGCCTTGCTGCGCGCTCCGGCGGTGCGGTGGGCTTCATCGACGATGGCGATGTCCCAGCGGGGCAGTTGATGGTCATGGTGGGCCAGACGGAGCTTCTTCAGCGCGGCGTAGGTGGCGAAGACGTTGACCGGGCCGTCGGCGTCTCGCACGGCATGGGCCAGCTGCGCCGGGTCGCCTGTCATGGTGAGGATGCCGTCGAGGACGGGCTCGCTGGTCTGCGGGTCGGAGCAGACACCGAGGTAGCGGCCCGGGCGGCCGGCGGTGTACCAGACGCGGGCGGTCTGGTTCAGCAGGTCCAGGGTGGGCAGCAGAGTCAGGCTGCGGCTGTTGGTAGTGATCTCGTGGGCGATGTGGACGGCGAGGTGGGTCTTTCCGGTACCGCACGGCATGATCACCTGCTGTCGTGTGCGTCCCATCGCGAACGCGTTGAGCACACAGTCCGCGGCATCACGCTGACGGGTCCACAGCTTGCTGGACAGGCGTTCGCCGGGAAGATCGAGCTGCACGGGCCAACTCCGCAGTTCTGGCAGGTCAATGGGTCTGCCCGAAGAATGCGCAGCAGAACGACCACGCACTGCCCGCCCGCGGTGTTGCCACACGATCAGGTGAACCACCGTACGAAACAGGCCCGTTCGGTGCCCGCGCGCGATGTAACTGTGCAGGTACAGCACGAGGTGGAGGCTGTGCGAGGCCTATGTGTCTGCAGGACAGGGCGGGAGCCGTATGGCGTGGGGCCGGAGTCTGGCGCGTGTGTCCGTGCGGCTGGCCGGCCATGAGTCGAACTGCTCACTGCTGTGGCGTGTGGCTGCGGCTCAGGGGGTGGATATCGCCTTCCTGCTGGACGAGTTGGGCGACGGGGAGCCGGGACAGCAGGCGGTGCAGCCGCATCTGGCCGAGGTCTTCCTGAGCGCTCCGGCCGCCGAGCGGCTCGCCGCGATGCTGAATGTGGAACTGTCACGGCTGCAATGGGCGCTGCCTCATCTGCGCGAGACCCACCTGTTGCCCGGGCAGCAGGCCCGGTGGGAATGGCCGTGGTATCCGATGGAGCACTATCTGGTCCCGGCCTGCAGCCGGTGCGTGGCGCTGCGCGGCGGCGGGTGGGGGCCGATCTGGCTGGTCTGGCCCGAGTCCTGGAAGATCTGCGACCGGCATGGCCAGTTCACCCATGTGCGCCAGTCCGGTTCCGGCGTGGAACTGGCCCCACTGGTGCAGGTGGTGCGGGCGCACCGGCAGCGCCGGCGGTTCGAACGCCGGCACGGCCCCGTCGGGGCGTACCTGGTCGCGGACGCGTTCGCGATCGCCGGATGGTGGTGGCGCACGACGGTCGTGGGGTGCTGGGCGCGGCGGGCACAGCGCGCCGGGCGGCCGGAGAGCGACCTGGAGTCGGCGTGGCTGTGGATGTACCCGGAGGCCGTCCCAGTGGCCCGCGCTCTGCTGGACTACGAGCGGCAGCGTGCGGTGCAGGGCGCCGGGCCGTGGGCCGTGGCCGAGGAGCAGCTGCTGGAGCGCCTGGCGCAGCTGGCCGCTGTGCTCGAGCTGCCGCCCGAGATGTGGCGGATCCCGGTGGCACAGTGGCTGCACCAGCATCACCGGTGCATGCCGCCGGTAGCGCAGATGGCCGGGCCGGGCCGGCCGGTGACGGCGCTCATCCACGCCGCCGACGAACAGCAGCAGTCCCTGGCCGAGCGGTGCTGTCTGCCCTGGGACTGGAACGACCCGTCCGTGCCCGTGTGACGCCGGCGCGGCAGCGCAGGCTGCTACCCGCGGACCACAACTGCGCATGTTTCGGGCTGGTGTTCGCCATGCCCTTCATCCGGGTGATCGGCTGCTGCGGCGGCTGCGGACGCCGCCCTCCTTGGCGGATCATGGAACGGGTCTGCCTGAGGCGGGCCCGCCTGGCAGCGAGCTGATGGAGGGGGACGCACGTGCCGGATGCCCCCCTGAACCAGCAGGTGATCACCGTCTGCTATCTCGACCGGTTCGGGCGCCGGCGTGAACTGCCGGTGGAGCAGGCCGCTCAGGTGCCGTTCGAACAACTGGCGCCCCTGCAGATGCCGGTGCCCTATCCGGGCCGGCAGTCCTTCGTCACCAAGGCCTGGGCCTCGGCCACCGGCCAGTCGCTGGCGTGCGGTTCACTGCGCCAGCAGCGCTGCGGCATGCTGCTGGACCGGGATCCGGCGGTGGCCGCGCGCAGCGCCGGGCCGATGGAGCTGCACTGGACACAGGACGGCTGTACGCAGAGCCTGCGGCCGGACTTCGTCGCCTCACGGGCAGCGCGGCGGGAGGTCATCTGCGTGGCTCCGGAGGAGCTCACCGACCGCTGGCACGCCGGGCAGGACATGCTGGCCCGGGCCGCCACTGTGGCCGGCTGGCGGGTGCGCGTCATGCGGCCGCCGGACGGTGTGGAGCTGGACAACCTGATGCTGCTGTACGCCGCCCGCAGCCCGCAGCGGCTGGCCTCGGACGATGCCGAGGCGCTGGCCCCCCCACTTCACTTCCCCACGCACCATCCGCTCCGGGGTACGCGCCGCGGGCCTGCCCACGTTTGCGGGCGTGGACCTGGCCTATCACCTGATCTGGAAACGGCAGCTGCACACCGACATGACCAGGCCCCTGACACCGTCATCGACGGCATGGCTGCGGGAGGACGGATGACCGCACCGCACGACGAGGTACCGGACGGCGCGGTACGGGACGGCGCCGACACCCTGGCCCTCGGCGACACCATCACCTTCAGCGGGGCGCGCTGGCTGGTGACCGCTTTTCACGGTCCGCGGGTCTTCCTCACCGCGCCCGGTGACACCACAGCCGAGCCTTTGATCATCCTCCAGCCGGTGCTGACGTCCGCGAAGGACTTCGCGGTCCTTAACCGGGCGGCTCCCCGCACGGTGGTCACCCACCGCGGGCACGAGCTGAAGGCCCTGCCCGCCGCACTGCGCCGCGAGGTCACGCGGTGGGAGCGCATCGTGAAGGAGGTGCTGCACCAGCAGGCCCCGAACGTGCCGGCGACCACCCGGCCCAAACCCGCCTTCGACCCGGAGCTGCATCCCCTCAAGCAGCGCTACCGCACCAAGGCCGTCCAGCTGACCGAGGCCGGCTGGCCGACCTCGCCCGCCACCATCGAGCGCAAGTGCCTCGCCTGGCGAAAGGAGGGCCTGCTGGGGTTGATCGACCGGCGTGGCCAGCGCGCCGCATCCGCGCACGGACGCGTCGACCAGCGGGTGATCGACCTGGTGTGGGAGATCCTGGATGGCGAACGCGACCAGGGGCTGTCGCCTGGCACCTTGTCGCGGCTGATCGGCCGTGTGCAGCAGACGGTTCGGGCCCGCTACACCCGCGAGCTCGCCGACGCCGATGCAGCAACCGTCGCTGCGCTGCTGCCCAGCCCGGCCACGTATTACCGGCTGCTGCAACGCCTGGGGATCACGGCACACAATGCGCATGCCGCGGCGGCCCGACGTGCTGCCGGTCCGCCGCTCTCGACGCTGCGGCCCGGCAGCCGGCGGGCGACCACGGCACGCTGGCCCGGGGAACTGGTGCAGATCGACACCACCGGACTGGATGTCCTGGTCATCGGCGACGACGGACAGATCATCTCGGTGGAGCTGACCATTGCGATCGATGTGGCCACCCGCAGCATCGTCGGTGCGCTGATCGTGCCCAAGCGGTTTCGCCGTGGTGCCGGTGCGGGCCGGTGGCTGGGCGGGCGGGCCACCCGCAGCTTCGACACGGTGCAGGTCGTGGCGCAGAGCACCGCACCGCTGCCGGTACGGCCGGGGTGGTCCCCGGAAACCTTCATGGACGGCTCGGACCTTCCCTTCGAGGAACTGCTGGCCGCCGATGAGCGGTTCGCCGGTGCGGCCGCCCGGCCGGTCATCAAACCAGAGACGCTCGTCGTCGACCACGGCTCACCGTTCGTCTCTGCGGACTTCACCCGCTCCTGCAACTCCCTGGGCATCGAGGTGCGCGAGGCCCGGCTGCGCACCCCCGTCGACAAGGCGATCGTCGAGCGCGCCATGCTGGCGATCAAGACCGGCTTCAGCCAGCACCTGGCCTCCTACACACACCACCGTCTGGACCTGCGCGGCAAACACGTCCGCAAGCAGCCGCTGTGGACGATCGCCCAGCTGCAGGACCTGTTCGAGCAGTGGGTGGCGCTGCGCTGGCAGCAGACCCCGCACGGCGCGCTGCGCAGCCCGTTCACTCCGGGACTGAAGCTCACCCCGAACCAGATGTATGCGGCGCTGATCTCGCTGCGCGGCTACCGGGCCACGGCGCTGACCGAGAGCGAGAACCGCAAGCTGCTGCCGACCGTGTGGGCACGCATCAACCGCAAGGGCTTCCAGATCAACAACCGCACCTACAACCTGGACAAGGGAGCACTGGATCCCTTCCGCGGCTCCTCCGGGCTCGCGGCCTTTCAGGGAAGGTGGGAGGTGCACTACTCCCCCAACCAGCCCGAGGTCGCCTGGCTGTTCAACCACCGGGCCGCCCCAGACAGCGACCCGTGGGTGGAGGTGCCCTTCATCCACCGGCGGATCCTGCACGACCGGTGGACCGAAGAGAGCTGGGAGCAAGGGCTGCAGGTCCATCTCGCCGCCGGCGGACACCGCCACGACGAGGCCGCCATCGCCCGGGCCACGCACCGCCTGCTGTCCAAAGCAGCTAAGGGGCCCAGGCCCGACGACGCACCCACTGCCTCTGCCCGTTCCCTGCCCGCGCCCCGCCGCCGGCCGGCGGCACCCAAGGAGCACTATGCCGCTGGCATGCCGCCGCTGGATCCGGAATCGGTGCGGCCCTTCCGCCGCCTCGATCGCCCCGCTGCGGAACTCTTCACATCTGGCGAGCCCGTAAAGGACAGCGGACAGAGCGTCGATGCCTTCCTCGCCTCACTGCCCGAACTGAACCCGCCCGCCGACGGCGAAAACGGCTATAACGACCAGCAAGGAAAGAACCGTTGAAAGCGTCGGTACGTGATCCGCAGTCCCCACCCACTCCCCCAGCCCCGCCAGCCCTCGACACCGTCGGCCCGCCGACCACCCTGCTGGGGTGGCGCACCCGCCTGCGGCAACCGCCCTCCAAGCTCCCATCCTTGGTTCCGCTGCCGCCGGAAGACCCTTCCTGCGCCAACAGCGAGGAGGAAGGGGAGAAAAGGGAGAACGATCCCCGCGTCCGCTACCACGCCGACCTCGGCCTGGTCGAGACCACCGACATCCAGCGCGGACTGCTCCTCGCACGGCGGATGCTGCGGCGAAACGGCGAACGCCGCCAACCCGGCCCGCACATCGCCATCGACAGCGACTACCGCGGCACCGGCAAACGCACGCTGCTGCACCACATCGGCATGGGCCACCAAGGGCGCCGCGAGAAACTGCACGGCATCGACGACACCCGCATCCCGGTGATCTGCATCAACGCCCCGCCCACCCCGGGCACCCCGGCCGACTGGTCCGCCGCCCTTGCCACGTTCCTGGGCTGGGACCTCTACCGCTCCGACACCGACAGCCGGCCCGTGCAGCGCATGAAGGACTTCACCGGACCCGCCGTGCATGTGATGCGCACCAACCACGCAGAGGTGTGCCTGGTCGACGGGATCGACCGGCTGCGCACCGAGGATCTGCAGCCCACTTTCGACTTCTTCGACTACCTCGCGGACGAACTGAGCCTGACGGTCTTTTGGAGCGGCATCGGCTCCAGCGACATCCTCCGCGAAGCACGCACCGCCCGCTTCCCCGCCCTGCGCCGGACAAGCGACGCCGCACCGCTGCGCCAGCGGTCCGTACCCACCTTGTGGGTCAACCGGCTACCGCCCCGCAGCCCCGAACACCCCGACGAATGGCCCCGAGCCCTGGCCAGTTTCGACGGAAGACTCCAGCTGTGCCACCACCGGCCCAACAGCCTCCTGGAGCTCGCCGAAGAGCTCTACGACATCACCGACGGGCTCATGGAAAACCTCACACCGCTGCTCAGCATGGCCGCGCAGATCGCCATCCTCGACGGCACCGAGGCGATCACACCGGAGATCCTGCACGACGCCGCCCGCTACCTCGATCTGCCCGCGGCAGGCACGATGGACGAGGCGTGGTGACGCAGAGCGCGGATGCCGGGCTCTCACCACCGACGAGTACGCAGGCCGCTCGCACGCCGTGCCGGGCACTCGCACACGTAGCCCAGCGGGCCCACAGCTGGCGGGCGCCCCTGAAATGCGACAGGGTCCAGATCCTCGAATGGATCCGGACCCTGCCCGGCAGTAGCGGGGACAGGATTTGAACCTGCGACCTCTGGGTTATGAGCCCAGCGAGCTACCGAGCTGCTCCACCCCGCGTCGGTGAAGCCAACCTTACGCCATCCCGCGAGGTCCGCAGACCACCTCCGGCCAGGGGCTATGCAGCGAAGCCGACGTTGGTGCAGTACTCGTACGCTCCGTACTGGGATCCCAGATCAGGCAGGATGTCGTCGGTCCAGGCCGCGTCCAAGCCGTGGTGGTCACCGGCAGACCACGCGCCGACGATCCGGTCCCAGCGGCGCACGTTCATGTGCCGGAAGGGAACGTCGCGCTGCAGCGGGCGGGCGACGCCGGACTGGTTGAGGGGGTGGATCTCCACCCTGGTGCCGCCGTTCGCGTTGAGGCGCTTGAGCAGGTGCCGGGCCACGTTCTGCCGGCGCACCACCCGGTAGGCGTCGTCGATCTTCTTCAGATTCTTCCCCGAGGGGTGGCGCTTGCCCTCCAGCCACGCCTTGAGCGTGCGGTCGGTCACCGTCAGCCCGGCATCCCTGGCGGCCTGACGGGCGTGGTCGGACCTCGTCAGATAGTTCAGGCGCGCCATCAGACCGCGCTTCGCGGTGACGGGGGTGGCGATGCCGCCGGCGAGGTCGTCGAGCTTCCGCCCGACGAGTTCGCTTCCCCTGACGCCGCTCGCGCCGAACCTTCCGAAGTCGCTGTTCCTCTCCGGCATCTACTGCTCCTCCCCCATCGTGTCGGTGCCCGCGGTATAGAGGTCTTTGACCTTGACCTCAGTAACCCCACGGCCTTCGGGAAAGACACGGCGCCAGTCGCCGATGACGTGGAGTTCGTCGGTGCCCATCGCGCGGACGACGGCGAGTCCTTCGTCGTGGGCTTTGAGCGCCTTCATCCAGAGGTTGGCGAAGGCCTGGGAGCGGATGATATGCATCCAGTCCGGCCGATACAGCTCCCGGTTGTAGTTCGACTCCCCCATGGTGGAGACGAACTTCGAGTACATCGCCTTCACGTACTCCAGGGTGACCGCGTCGCCGTCGGCGATGGCAGTGTCGCGGGCATCCTTGAGCGTGATGCGGAACTTCTCCAGCAGGTTCTCCGTCGCCCCCGAAGTGTAGGACTCGTGGACTTCCGGCGCCTCGCACAGCCCGTACTTCGGGCTGGACAGGCGCAGCAGGAGACGCAGGGTGGGTTCGGTGACCCACAGGGGTCCGGGTTCGTCGCGCTCGCCGATCGGGTTGGGCAAGTAGGCGTCGTGCTCCCAGGCGGGTGGGGTGATCAGGTGGACTCCGGCGCGGCGGCGGTCGTGCGGCATGCCGGTGGTGTGCTCGAGCTGCCCGAGCGGCAGATGTGTCTTGAGGGCGGACAGGTAGGCGCCGTTGATGTCCAGTGCCGTCACCTCATGTACGCCGGGCGGCAGTTCGGCGCGGGTCCACTTGGGGCGGGCCTCCCAGATCTGGTCCGCGCCCCGGGAGGTCTGCTTCTTCAGGATGTCGGGAATTGCGGGGTGGGCGATCACGTCGTACCGGGCGCCCTTGCGGGTCTCGTCCAGCAAGCGCATCGTGTCCGGGATCGCCTTCTTCAACAGCGCCGCGGTG
>NZ_JBEYCF010000042.1:0-68771 GCF_040632605.1 Streptomyces sp. NPDC019224
GCCCGCGGCACCCTCTCGGCCTTCGAGTGCACGCAGGTGCTGTTCGATCAGCCATGCGACGCCTTCGGCCAGGGAGGCGTCCTCGTGAAGCCGCGGCAGCCGGGGTTCGCCCCGGCTACCGCGGCACTAGTCTGGCCGCATGGTCAATCTGACGCGCATCTACACCCGCACCGGCGACACCGGCACCACCGCACTCGGTGACATGAGCCGCACCGCCAAGACCGATCTGCGGATCTCCGCGTACGCCGACGCCAACGAGGCCAACGCGGTCATCGGCACCGCGATCGCCCTCGGGCGGCTGGACGAGGACATCGTGAAGGTCCTCGTCCGCGTGCAGAACGACCTGTTCGACGTGGGCGCGGACCTCTCGACGCCGGTCGTCGAGGACCCCAAGTACCCGCCGCTGCGGGTGGAGCAGAGTTACGTCGACAAGCTGGAGGCGGACTGCGACCACTACCTGGAGCAGGTGGAGAAGCTCCGCAGCTTCATCCTTCCGGGCGGCACGCCGGGCGCGGCGCTGCTGCACCAGGCGTGCACGGTGGTCCGGCGCGCCGAGCGCTCCACCTGGGCCGCCCTGGAGGTGCACGGCGAGGCGATGAACGCGCTGACGGCGACCTACCTCAACCGCCTCTCCGACCTCCTGTTCATCCTGGCCCGGGTGGCGAACAAGGAGGTCGGCGACGTGCTGTGGGTGCCGGGCGGCGAGCGGTAGAGGAAGCGGGCCCGGCACATTCCAGCCCGTCCGGCGATTGAGGACAAAGCCTCAGCCGGGCGGTCCCGGCACCCGCTTCGGGGACACCGTGTAGCTCGCCGCGATCACCAGGTTGATCCCGATCACCAGGAGCATCGTGCGCTGCCAGGACCGCAGCGAGGTCACCTCCCCGTCTCCCCCGACGTACCAGACGGCCGCCTGGAGCAGGGCGAGGGCCGTCACCGCGGCGACCGTCCACCGGGCGGCGACCTTCCACTCGTGCACGGCCCGCGCCTTCCCGTACTTCGGCGGCCTCACCGGGGGCGGGCCGCCGGCGAAGTGGTGGGCGACCCGCGCGTCCGCCCACTTGATGGTGGAGTGCCCGAGGCCGACCGTGAAGCCGATGTACACCGCGGCGAGTCCGTGCTTCCAGTCGGGTGCCGCGCCGTTCTTCAGGTCGATGGCGGTCACCGCGAGCAGGACCAGCTCCAGCACCGGTTCGCACAGCAGCACGGCGGCGCCCAGGCGCGGCTTGCGTGCCCCGTAGCGCAGCGCCAGACCGGCGGCCAGCAGCACCCAGAAGGCGATCTCGCAGGCGATGATCAGGGTGACGATCACGGTCAGCTCCTTTCGCTCCCCTCCAGCCTGACCGCCGCCCCGGCCCGGATCATCGGCCCCGGTGACGAGACCCGACTGCATCCTTCGATGTACCGTCACGCCGTACGTGTTGGATGGGCGGGTGTTCTCACTGGCCCGTCCCCACCGCCACGACGTCCTCATCGCGGCCGTCGGACTGCTCGGCGGGGTGCTCCTGTCGCTGCTCGGGCTGCGCATGCAGACCGGCCGCCTCCTGGACGCGCCCTGGACCGCCCTGGTCCCGCTCGCGGTGATGGCCGGGGCCGAGCTGCTGCGACGCGGCGCCCCGCGTACGGCGCTGCTCGCCGGGACCCTCGCGCTGGCCGCCGACCAGTTCACGCCGGGGAACCTGGCGACGGTGCTGATGTACACCGACGTGATGTACGCGGCCGTCCTGTACGGCACCCCGGCCGCCGCCCGCCGCATCCCGGTGGCCGCCTTCCTGGTCGCCGTGGCCGGCACGGTGGCCCTCGTGGCCCACTACCGGGACGCCCAGGCGCTCCTGGCCGGCATCCTCATCGCCCTCGTCGTCTTCGGGCCCGCCCTCACCGGGGCCGGCGTGCGCAACCACCGGGACGCCGCCGAGACCGCCCGGCTGCGCGCCGACCAGACCGCCCTGCTCGCCGAGATGGACCGCGCCCAGGCGGTGACCGCCGAGCGGGCCCGGATGGCGCGCGAGCTGCACGACCTGGTGGCCAACCACCTGTCCGCGATCGCCATCCACTCCACCGCCGCGCTCTCCATCGACGACCCGGAGACCTCGCGCGAGGCCCTCGGGGTGATCCGCGAGAACAGCGTCGAAGGTCTGGCTGAAATGCGCCGTCTGATCGGGCTGTTGCGGACCGGGGCGGCCGATCCCGAGCCCAGCAGCTCGCCGACGCTCGGCTCGCTGGACGCGCTGGTGGAGCAGCAGCGCGCGAACGCCGCGGCCGGCGGGCTCACCTGCGTCCTGGAGGACACCAGGCCCGGCGGCGAGCCGCTGCCGGCGCCGGTCGAACTGGCCGCGTACCGCATCGTGCAGGAGTCCCTGACCAACGCGCTCAAGCATGCGGCGCCGGGGGCGGTCACGGTGCGGCTCGGGCAGGCGGGGCGGCGGCTGACGGTGGAGGTGAGCAGCGCGCTCGGTGACCGGGCGGGGCCGCGCGCGCCGGGGTCGGGGGCGGGCCTGGTGGGGATGCGGGAACGGGTGGCGCTGCTCGGCGGGGAGTTCGAGGCGGGGCCGGTGGACGGGATCTGGCGGGTGCGGGCGGAACTGCCCGCGGAGGAAGGAGAAGCGGGGACATGACGATCCGGGTGCTGGTCGCGGAGGACCAGGCGGCGGTACGGGCGGGGCTGGTGCTCATCCTGGGCAGCGCGCCGGACATCGAGGTGGTCGGCGAGGCCGGTGACGGGGAGGAGGCGGTGCGGCTGGCCCGGGAGCTGCGGCCGGACCTGGTGCTGATGGATGTGCAGATGCCGCGGCTGGACGGGGTTTCGGCCACCCGCCGGGTGACGGACGAGGGGCTGGCGGACGTGCTGGTGCTGACGACGTTCGACCTGGACGCGTACGTGTTCGGCGCGCTGCGGGCGGGCGCGTCGGGCTTCCTGCTGAAGGACACCGAGGCGGCCGGGCTGCTCGACGCGGTGCGTACGGTGGCGCGCGGCGAGGGGCTGATCGCGCCGGCCGTGACGCGCCGGCTGATCGCGGAGTTCGCGGGGGCCGCCCCCGTACGGCCGTCGGACGCTCCGGACGCGTCGGTGCTGGAGACGCTGACCCGGCGCGAGCGCGAGGTGCTGGGGTGCCTGGGCGAGGGGCTGTCGAACGCCGAGATCGCGGTGCGGCTCTCCATGGCCGAGGCCACGGCGAAGACGCACGTCAGCCGGTTGCTGGGGAAGCTGGAACTGCGGAGCCGGGTCCAGGCGGCGGTGCTGGCACAGGAGTTGGGCGTCTGAGGTTTATCCGCGGCCGGCCACGATCTTTGGTCCAGACCTCTTGACGATTGGTCCAGACCTTCCTAAGGTCACCGAACACACTGCGGTGAGCCTGCCATGACAAAAGCGGGCTCAGGGCGGCGCAGGGTTTGCAGTCCACGGACCACCCCCTATGTCCGGACCTCACCCGAGGAGCACCGTTGAGCACTGAGACCCCCCGCCGGATCCGATTCAGACTCGGGTCCGGTCGAGCCACCAGAACCAGAGCCGTCGCGGGCCTCACCGCACTGCTCCTTCCCCTCGCCGCCATGATCGGCCTGGCCTCCCCCGCCGAGGCGGCGACCTCCGCCACCGCCACGTACCTCAAGAAGTCCGACTGGGGCACCGGCTTCGAGGGCCAGTGGACGGTGAAGAACACCGGCACCACGTCCCTCAGCTCCTGGACCATCGAGTGGGACTTCCCCACCGGAACCGGCGTCGGCTCCGCCTGGGACGCCACCGTCACCCACACGGGCAACCACTGGACCGCCAAGAACGTCGGCTGGAACGGCACGATCGCCCCCGGCGCCAGCGTCTCCTTCGGCTTCAACGGCACCGGCTCCGGCAGCGGCGCCGCCACCAACTGCAAGCTGAACGGCGCCTCCTGCGACGGCGGCCCCACCGTCCCCGGCGACAACCCCCCTTCGGCGCCGGGCACCCCCACCGCGAGCGGCGTCACCGACACCTCGGCGAAGCTCAGCTGGACCGCGGCCACCGACGACAAGGGCGTCAAGAACTACGACGTCCTACGGGACGGCGCGGTCGTCGCCACGGTCACCGGCACCACGTACACCAACACCGGCCTGACCGCGGGCACCGACTACTCCTACACCGTGCAGGCGCGTGACACCGCCGACCAGACCGGCCCGGTCAGCGGCGCGGTCAAGGTCCACACCACCGGTGGCGGCGACGACGGCGGCAACGAGACCGGCGACAGGATCAACCTCGGTTACTTCACCGACTGGGGCGTCTACGGCCGGAACTACCACGTCAAGAACCTGGACACCTCCGGTTCGGCCGCGAAGATCACACACATCAACTACGCCTTCGGCAACGTCCAGGGCGGCAAGTGCACCATCGGCGACTCCTACGCCGACTACGACATGGCGTACACCGCCGACAAGTCCGTCGACGGCGTCGCCGACACCTGGGACCAGCCGCTGCGCGGCAGCTTCAACCAGCTGCGCAAGCTGAAGGCGAAGTACCCCCACATCAAGGTCCTGTGGTCCTTCGGCGGCTGGACCTGGTCCGGCGGCTTCGGCCAGGCGGCCCAGAACCCGGCCGCGTTCGCCGAGTCCTGCTACAACCTGGTCGAGGACCCGCGGTGGGCCGATGTCTTCGACGGCATCGACATCGACTGGGAGTACCCCAACGCCTGCGGTCTGACCTGTGACTCCAGCGGCCCGGACGCGCTGAAGAAGCTCACCTCCGCGCTGCGCACGAAGTTCGGCGGCAACAACCTGGTCACCGCGGCCATCACGGCCGACGGCTCCGCCGGCGGCAAGATCGATCTGGCGGACTACGCCGGCGCCGCGCAGTCGCTCGACTGGTACAACGTGATGACGTACGACTTCTTCGGCGCCTGGGACGCGAAGGGCCCGACGGCCCCGCACTCCCCGCTCACCTCCTACCAGGGCATCCCGATCGACGGCTTCAACTCCGCCGCCGCGATCGCCAAGCTGAAGGCCAAGGGCGTCCCCGCCTCCAAGCTGCTGCTCGGCATCGGCTTCTACGGCCGCGGCTGGACCGGCGTCACCCAGGACGCGCCCGGCGGCACCGCCACCGGCGCCGCACCGGGCACGTACGAGGCGGGCATCGAGGACTACAAGGTCCTCAAGAACACCTGCCCCGCCACCGGCACGATCGCCGGCACCGCGTACGCCCACTGCGGCACCAACTGGTGGAGCTACGACACCCCCGCCACCATCACCGACAAGATGACCTGGGCCAAGAACCAGGGCCTGGGAGGCGCGTTCTTCTGGGAGTTCAGCGGGGACACCAGCAACGGTGAACTCGTGAGCGCGATGAACAACGGCCTCAAGTAGCAGCAGAGGCTCACCCCCGAAAACGCCGGGGAGACAGGTCCGCCCCCTGTCTCCCCGGTCTTTCCGCTGTTACGAGGACACCTCACTGATCAGCACCTGGACGCCGTCGAGGATGCAGTCCAGGCCGAAGTCCAGCGACTCGATGCCACTCGACTCAAACGCCCCGGCCGCGATGGCCCGGGTGAGCGCGGGGAACCGGTCGGGCGTGCCGTTCCAGGAGCACGCCGGTCAGCCGGCCCCATTCCCGGGCGTGCTCCGCGTCGCGATCCTCAAGGCCTACCTCCTACGCACGCGGGGCCGTCGACTGGCCGTAGCACTCGGGGGACAAAACACCATGGAATGCACGTTGCAGGTACTCGCCGATCCCGCCAGACGCCTGATCCGGGTCTCGGAGGCGCCGCCGGAGGCACTCATGACCTGACCGCGGCGCGGGCCCACGGCATCCCCGCCGCCCTCGCCGCAGACGACAGCACGCGCTGGGCCGACACGGTGCACCAGGGCGCCGACCCTGCCCCCTGCGGCCCGGCCTGAGGCAGCACCTGCACAGCCGACGTCGACGGCACAACCGAAACACGCGAAGATCCGCACCCTCAGCTGAGTAAACGTGCCATGGCCACAACCAAGTCTTGGCGGCTCCTGCGAAGCTCCGCTGCAGCACCACCCGGACCACAGCCGTCGTCGCCCTCGAACCCGCCACCTGAGCCAGCCGGAAGGCTCACTATCACCGACAAGCCGCATCCCAGACATGCAGATCACGACCTTTAACCGGAATGCTAAGTCCGAACCCCTGCAAGGTAGACGCCAACCCCAGGCTGGATGACACGTGAGGGCAACACCCTTGCGGGCATGTTGCTTTTAGCGTTTATCAGAGCCGCCAAGGGTGTAGCCGACGGGTGACCCTGCCCTGATGGCGCGCGTAACCGGAATGCTTTGAGGACCTGTAGAGGGCGGAGGGAATTGAGCCGTCAGCAGCCGCCTTACGGCACGCCGGGCAATCGCTCACACAGCGCGCCACGACGCCATCGCATTCACCAGAGGCTGCAACGTAGGTCAAGACAACTTGCCCCACTCCGCCCGCCTTGGAGCCGTAGGCGATGACGTCTACTCCGCCACGCCCGCCCGCCCATCGGCCATAATCAGCCTTTCTCCACGGGGTCATGGACACACGGCTCCGCGCCAGGCTAACTTCCAGTCACGCATCACCAATTGCCAAGCGGCGACGCACTACACCGCACCGCACAGTGGGGGCGACTTCGCCGCCCGTACGAAATGAGACGCAAATGATCAAGTCAAGGTTCACTCAGTTCGCCATGGCCGGCGCAGCCGCAGTAGCAATAGTGGCTGGTTCGACCTCTCCAGCCATGGCCGATACCAACAAGATTGTCTACCTCCCGGACGGTCGCGGCTACATAAAGTTCATCGATGACGGTGACGTCTTCCAGATCTGCGACACCAAGGCTGACGGTTACGGCGTCACAGGCAGGCTGGAGAGTCGCATTGGTGGGATCAACAAGATGGTGTGGTATGAGGAGGATGGCGGTGACGCCGGTTGCGACAAGCATCCTTACAACATCGGCAACTTCCCGACTGAGTACCAAATGGGGATCAAGTGGAATGGCGGCGGGGGTTACTACGAGGGCGACTGGTTCAACGAGTAACCAATTCTCCCGCCTACCTCTACATCTGATGTAGCGGCACGCGGTGATCTCAGAATAACGGCGAACTGTGAGCGTTGAGTAATTTCATGCAATGACGATCAGGTTTCCAACAGGCCACGATAAGAGCTGAACCGGCCGAGGTGGAGAGTCAAGGCTAACCAGGGCTCCCTATAGGAGTTTTGGGGTGATCCGAGTCACTGGACTCGCTTGCTCCGCATCGGCCGTGGCCGTTGATCTCTGCAAGTTTACCAACTGGGCAGACGCCACCGAGGCTCGCCGTTTCACTCGGGTACGGCTGACTGGGGCGGAAAAGCGAAAGTGCCTTCCTGGCCTGGAACGATGAACCTTAATGAGGGGTTCTTTCGGTCCAGGCGGAGGGCACTTTCTACGTGCAGGCTGTCGGGTTGCGTCCCAAGGCCCATGTCAGTGCCGATGGTTCGTGGTGTTGGCCAGGAAACACAGCAGGGGTAGAACCCGAACCCGCCTATGTAGGTGGGTGCGGCCGCTTCTTACTCGGAGTGGCAGGTGATCAGTGTGGCGTCGATGTCCAGGACCAGGCCGGGCAGTGCCTGTCCGCCGGCCTTCGCCGCCGGTATGCCCCCGCGAGTCTCTGATGCCTGCAGCCAGGCCACTTCCCGGGCCTGGGCGCGGGCCGAGCGCAGGCGGTGCAGTAGGCGTTCATCGACGGCGGCCAGCAACCGCCAGGTCGTCGGCGTCGAGGCGACCGGACCGAACACCTCGTCCTGGTCCCGCAGTACTCCCAGACCTACGGTCTCCCGCCGCCATCAGAGAGCATCACCGCGAGGTCGGTAGCGACCCTGCCCGGGTCATGACCAGTACCGCGCGGCCGGAGCGGTCTCAACGCGGTGGAGTACGCGGTGGGTCAGTCCGGTTGCATCGGCGAGATCAGCCAACAACCGTGCTCCTGCATGCCCGACCGCCCCCGCACCATCGGCGGAGACATGAAGCCTGGGACGCGAACCGATACCCTGCACGCAGAAAGTACCTTCCACCTGGACCGACAGAACCCCTCGACAAGGTTCATCGTCCCAGTGCAGAAGGCACTTTCGCGTTACCGCCCATGATCCGACGGGCCCCAGCTGAAAGCCCGAGGCTAGGCCACGTTCACCCTCTGGCCGGGCGGGGCCGCCTCCAGCCAGGCCAGGAAACCGGTCAGCGCGTCCTCGCTCATCGCCAGCTCCAGGCGGGTCTCCCGGTGGAGACAGCCGAGCACGATGGCGTCGGAGAGCAGCGCCAGCTCCTCCTCGCCCTCCGGCATCCGGCGGGCCACGACCTCGATCGCCGAGCGCTCGAGCACGCGTCGCGGACGCGGCGAGTAGCTGAAGACCCGGAACCAGTTCACCTTGTCGCCGCTGTACCGGGCGACGCCGTACACCCAGCCCTTGCCCGACGGATCGGGCTCCTCGGGTACGTTCCACCGCAGGCTGCAGTCGAAGGTCCCGCCGGAGCGCTGAATCAGCCGCCGGCGCAGACCGAAGACGAAGAGTCCCAGCACGACCAGTGCGACGACCAGCCCGCCCACCCACAGCGCGAGGAACATCTCCACCGACCTCCTCGCGTCGTCGAGTAAACGGATACCGCCCGGAACTTCACCTGCATCTGCATCGCCTCAGCCGCGACACGGGCCGGAGGGGTCTCCGGCACGGGCCGCGGCTGAGGGTAAAGCCATGTCGTGGGGTGGCTAGTGTGCCGCCACCGCACGCAGTCGCACTTCGGCGCGCCGCTCGGAAGCGGCGTCCGTGTCCGACTTCGCACGCTCCAGCGCACGCTCGGCGCGCTGGACGTCGATCTCGTCGGCGAGCTCGGCGATCTCGGCGAGAAGCGAGAGCTTGTCGTCCGCGAACGAGATGAAACCGCCGTGCACCGCGGCGACGACGGTGCCGCCGTCGCTCGTACGGATCGTCACCGGGCCCGATTCCAGCACACCCAGAAGCGGCTGGTGACCGGGCATGACGCCGATGTCGCCGGACGTGGTGCGCGCGACGACCAGGGTGGCCTCGCCGGACCAGACACTGCGGTCCGCGGCGACCAGCTCGACGTGCAGCTCAGCAGCCAAGGGTGGCTCCTCGGGTCACCACCCGGCGGTCGTGCCGGGTGTTGGGTCAATTCTACGGGGCGTGGTGAGGGGGACGGGACGCACCCGCCCCCCTCGGTGAGCCGGGGGCTCAGGAGACGCCGAGCTCCTTGGCGTTGGCCTTCAGGTCCTCGATGCCACCGCACATGAAGAACGCCTGCTCGGGGAAGTGGTCGTACTCACCGTCGCAGATCGAGTTGAACGCGGCGATCGACTCGTCGAGCGGAACGTCCGAACCGTCCACGCCGGTGAACTGCTTGGCGACGTGGGTGTTCTGCGACAGGAAGCGCTCGACGCGACGGGCACGGTGGACGACGAGCTTGTCCTCCTCGCCCAGCTCGTCGATACCGAGGATCGCGATGATGTCCTGGAGGTCCTTGTACTTCTGCAGGATCCCCTTGACACGCATGGCCGCCGCGTAGTGGTCCTCGGCGATGTACCGCGGGTCGAGGATGCGGGACGTCGAGTCCAGCGGGTCCACGGCCGGGTAGATGCCCTTCTCGGAGATCGGACGGGAGAGAACCGTCGTCGCGTCGAGGTGGGCGAAGGTGGTCGCCGGCGCCGGGTCGGTCAGGTCGTCCGCGGGGACGTAGATCGCCTGCATCGAGGTGATCGAGTGACCGCGGGTCGACGTGATGCGCTCCTGCAGCAGACCCATCTCGTCGGCCAGGTTCGGCTGGTAACCCACCGCGGACGGCATACGGCCGAGCAGGGTGGACACCTCGGAGCCGGCCTGGGTGTACCGGAAGATGTTGTCGATGAAGAAGAGCACGTCCTGCTTCTGCACATCGCGGAAGTACTCCGCCATGGTCAGACCGGCCAGGGCGACGCGGAGACGGGTCCCCGGCGGCTCGTCCATCTGGCCGAAGACGAGCGCCGTCTTGTCGATGACGCCGGAGTCGGCCATCTCCTCGATGAGGTCGTTGCCCTCACGGGTGCGCTCACCGACGCCCGCGAACACCGACACACCGTCGTGGTTGTTGGCGACGCGGTAGATCATCTCCTGGATCAGCACGGTCTTGCCGACACCGGCACCACCGAACAGACCGATCTTTCCACCCTTGACGTACGGGGTGAGGAGGTCGATGACCTTGACGCCGGTCTCGAACATCTCGGTCTTGGACTCGAGCTGGTCGAAGTTGGGCGCCTTGCGGTGGATCGGCCAGCGCTCGGTGACCTCGGCCTCGGCCTCGGGCTTGTTCAGGATCTGGCCGAGGGTGTTGAACACCTTGCCCTTGGTGATGTCACCGACGGGGACCGTGATGCCGGTGCCCGTGTCGGTCACCGGGGCCTGGCGGACCAGACCGTCGGTGGGCTGCATCGAGATCGCGCGGATCACGCCGTCACCGAGGTGCTGGGCGACCTCGAGCGTCAGCGTCTTCAGCTTGCCGTCCTCGGCCGGGTCGGCCACCTGGACGGTCAGCGCGTTGTAGATCTCCGGCATCGCGTCGACGGGGAACTCCACGTCGACGACCGGGCCGATGACCCGGGCGACGCGGCCCGTGGCAACGGCCGTCTCAACTGTGGTCGTCATTACTTGTCACTCCCCGCGGTCGCGTCGGCCAGCGCACTGGCACCACCGACGATCTCGCTGATTTCCTGGGTGATTTCGGCCTGGCGGGCCGCGTTGGCAAGCCGGGAGAGCGTCTTGATGAGCTCACCGGCGTTGTCGGTGGCCGACTTCATCGCGCGGCGGCGGGCGGCGTGCTCGGAAGCAGCGGCCTGCAGCAGCGCGTTGTAGATGCGGCTCTCGACGTACCGCGGAAGCAGGGCGTCGAGGACGTCCTCCGCCGACGGCTCGAAGTCGAAGAGCGGCAGGATCTCGCCCTTGCCGTCCTCCTGCTCCGTGGCACCGAGACTGAGCGGCAGCATCCGGTCGTCGACCGGGTTCTGCGTCATCATCGACACGAACTCCGTGAAGACGATGTGCAGCTCGTCGACACCGCCCTCGGCGGTCTCCTTGGACACCGCCTCGATCAGCGGGGCAGCCGCCCGCTTGGCATCCGCGTACGTCGGGCTGTCGGTGAAGCCGGTCCACGAGTCCGCGATCTTGCGCTCGCGGAACCCGTAGTAGGCGACACCCTTGCGGCCGATCACGTACGTGTCGACCTCCTTGCCCTCACCGCGCAGCCGCTCGGTCAGCTTCTCCGCGGCCTTGATGGCGTTGGAGGAGTAACCGCCGGCCAGGCCGCGGTCGCTCGTGACGAGCAGGATCGCGGCCCGGGCCGGGGACTCGGCCTCGGTGGTCAGCGGGTGCTTGGTGGTGGAGCCGGTCGCCACCGCGGTCACCGCGCGGGTGAGCTCGGTCGCGTACGGCGTCGACGCCGCCACCTGGCGCTGCGCCTTGACGATGCGCGAGGCGGCGATCATCTCCATCGCCTTGGTGATCTTCTTCGTGGCGGTGACGGAGCGGATGCGGCGCTTGTAAACGCGAAGCTGAGCGCCCATCGATCAGCCCTCGCCCAGCAGCTTGCCGTCCGAGGTCTCGAACTGCTGCTTGAAGGCGGCGACGGCGTCGGCGATCGCCTGCAGCGTGTCGTCGGACATCTTGGCGCCCTCGCGGATGCTGGTGAGGAGGTCCTTGCGCTCGCGGCGCAGGTACTCCAGCAGCTCCGACTCGAAGCGGCGGATGTCCTCGACCGGGACGTCGTCCATCTTGCCGTTGGTACCGGCCCAGACGGAGACGACCTGCTCCTCGACCGGGAACGGGGCGTACTGCGGCTGCTTCAGCAGCTCGACCATGCGCTTACCGCGCTCCAGCGACGCCTTGGAGGCCGCGTCCAGGTCGGAACCGAAGGCGGCGAACGCCTCCAGCTCGCGGTACTGGGCGAGGTCCACGCGGAGCCGGCCGGACACCTGGCGCATGGCCTTGTGCTGGGCGGAGCCACCGACGCGGGAGACCGAGATACCGACGTTCAGGGCCGGGCGCTGGCCGGCGTTGAACAGGTCGGACTCCAGGAAGCACTGGCCGTCGGTGATGGAGATGACGTTGGTCGGGATGAACGCCGACACGTCGTTCGCCTTGGTCTCGACGATCGGGAGGCCCGTCATCGAACCGGCACCCATGTCGTCGGAGAGCTTGGCGCAGCGCTCCAGCAGACGCGAGTGGAGGTAGAAGACGTCGCCCGGGTAGGCCTCGCGGCCCGGCGGACGGCGCAGCAGCAGGGACACGGCGCGGTAGGCGTCGGCCTGCTTCGAGAGGTCGTCGAAGATGATCAGGACGTGCTTGCCCTGGTACATCCAGTGCTGGCCGATGGCCGAACCGGTGTACGGCGCCAGGTACTTGAAGCCGGCCGGGTCGGACGCCGGGGCGGCGACGATGGTCGTGTACTCGAGCGCGCCGGCCTCTTCGAGGGCACCGCGCACGGAGGCGATGGTGGAGCCCTTCTGACCGATGGCGACGTAGATGCAGCGCACCTGCTTGTTCACGTCGCCCGAGCGCCAGTTGTCGCGCTGGTTGATGATCGTGTCGACGGCCAGAGCGGTCTTACCCGTCTGACGGTCGCCGATGATCAGCTGACGCTGGCCGCGGCCGATCGGCACCATCGCGTCGACGGCCTTGTAGCCGGTCTGCATCGGCTCGTGCACCGACTTGCGGACCATGACGCCAGGGGCCTGCAGCTCGAGGGCGCGGCGGCCGTCGGTCGCGATCTCGCCGAGACCGTCGATCGGGTTGCCGAGCGGGTCGACGACGCGGCCGAGGTAACCCTCGCCGACGCCGACGGAGAGCACCTCACCGGTGCGCTGCACCGGCTGGCCCTCCTCGATGCCGCTGAACTCGCCGAGGACGATCGCACCGATCTCGCGCTCCTCGAGGTTGAGGGCGAGACCGAGGGTGCCGTCCTCGAACTTCAGCAGCTCGTTCGCCATGGCGGAGGGCAGGCCCTCCACCTTCGCGATGCCGTCGCCGGCAACGCTGACCGTACCGACCTCCTCGCGCGAGGCCGCGTCCGGCTTGTACGACTGGACAAAGTTCTCCAGCGCGTCCCGGATCTCCTCCGGCCGGATCGTGAGCTCCGCCATCTGGGTTCCCTGCTCTCCTTGTTGGGCCCGAAGTTTCTTAAGGGGGTCTGGGGGCCGACCCCCAGGAATCTTCTGCAGTTTCTGCACGGCCCAACCGGGCCGCTGGTCTTGCTCTGTATCTGTTGCGCTGCGCTTGTGTCAGCCGGCCATGCGGCGGGTCGCCTCGTCGAGGCGCTCCGCGACGGTGCCGTTGATGACCTCGTCGCCGACCCGCACCGCGATCCCGCCGAGGACCGCGGGGTCCACGTCGAGGTTCAGGTGCATCTGCCGGCCGTAGATCTTCGCCAGGACCGCGCCCAGGCGCTGCTTCTGCCGGTCGCTGAGCGGCACCGCCGAGGTGACGATCGCGACCATGCGCTCCCGGCGCTCCGCGGCGAGCTTGGAGAGGGAGTCGAGTCCCGCTTCCAGGCTACGTCCACGCGGCTGGGTGACAAGCCGCACGATGACGCGCTCGGTGGTGGGCCGCGCCTTGCCGCCGAGCAGGCTGCGGAGCAGCTGGCCCTTGGCGGCGGGGGTCGCGGTCCGGCTGGTGAGCGCGGCGCGCAGGCCGGTGTCCGAGGCGACGATGCGGCCGAACCGGAAGAGCTCGTCCTCGACGTCGTCCAGGTCGCCGTTGCGCTGGGCGGCGGTGAGGTCGGCGGTGTTCGCCAGTTCCTCGACCGCGTCGACCAGGTCGCGCGACTGCGACCAGCGCGAGCGGACCATGCCCGAGACCAGGTCGACGGCTTCGCCGCCCACCTGGCCGCCGAACAGGCGGCCTGCCAGCTCGGCCCTGGCCTCGCCCGGCTGCGCCGGGTCGGTCAGGACCCGGCGCAGCGACACCTCGCGGTGCAGCAGCGCCGTGACGCCGGCCAGGTCCTCGGCGAGCTTCGCCGCGTCGACCGACGTGGAGTCGGTCAGCGCGTCGAGGCGCTCGCGTGCGGCAGCCAGTGCCTCGCGGCTCGCGCTGTTCATCGGACTGCCTCGGCCTTCGCCTCGAGCTCGTCGAGGAAGCGGTCGACGGTGCCACTCTGCCGGGCGTGGTCCTCCAGGGACTCGCCGACGAGCTTGCCGGCCAGGTCGGTGGCGAGCTTGCCCACGTCCTGGCGCAGCGCGGCGGCGGCCGCCTTGCGGTCGGCCTCGATCTGGGCGTGGCCGGCGGCGACGATCTCGTCGCGCTGGCGCTGGCCCTCGGCGCGCATCTCCTGCAGGATCACGGCGCCCTGCTCCTGCGCCTCCTGGCGCATACGAGCGGCTTCGTGGCGGGCCTCGGCGAGCTGAGCCTTGTACTGCTCAAGAACGCTCTGGGCCTCGGTCTGGGCCGCATCGGCCTTCTCGATACCGCCTTCGATGGCCTCGCGGCGCTCTTCCAGAACCTTGTTGATGTTCGGGAGGAGCTTCTTGGCGAGGAAGCCGAAGACGATGACGAAAGCGATGAGGCCGATGACGAGCTCAGGGATTGGCGGAATGAGCGGGTTTTCCGCTTCCTCGGCCGCGAGCTGAACCAGGGGGTTCACGTCAGTGCCTTTCGTCGGTACGGACTAGTCGCAGCTCGTCTTAGTAGACGAAGGGCATGACCAGACCGATGAGGGCGAGCGCCTCACAGAAGGCGAAGCCGAGGATCTGGTTGGCGCGGATGAGACCGGCAGCCTCGGGCTGACGGGCGAGAGCCTGGGTGCCGTTACCGAAGATGATGCCGACGCCGACGCCGGGACCGATGGCGGCGAGGCCGTAACCGACGGAGCCGAGGTCACCGGTGACAGCAGCAAGGGTCTGGGACATGCCAGTTCTTCCTTCTCTTTACGGACCGGTGGGGGTTGGCCACCGGACGATTGGGATCGAGCGCGGTGCTCAGTGGTGCTCGGCGAGCGCGCCCTGGATGTAGGTGCAGGTCAGCAGGACGAAGACGTACGCCTGGACCGCCTGGATGAAGAGCTCGAAGGCGGTCATCACGATGACCATGATGAACGAGACTCCGGAGTACACGATTCCGATGCCGTTGAGCATGTACCAGCTGGCGATCGTGAACAGCAGCAGCAGCGTGTGGCCCGCGAACATGTTCGCGAAGAGTCGCACGGCGTGGGTGAACGGCCGCACCAGCAGGTTGGAGAACAGCTCGATGACCGCGGCAAGGTAAGCGACCGCACCGAGCGACTTGTCGAAGCCGGTGAAGTTCTTGAAGGCGCCGACGAAACCGTGCCGCTTGAACGTGAGCGACACCCAGGTGATGTAGACGATCGCCGCCAGCACTGCCGGGTAGGCGATGATCGACGTCACGGGGAACTGAGCGACCGGGATGATCGACCAGAGGTTCATCATCCAGACGAAGAAGAACAGCGAGACGACGAGGGGGACGTACTTCTCGCCCTCGCGCTTGCCGATCGTCTCGTGGACCACCCCGCGGCGGATGAAGTCGTATCCGGTCTCGGCAACCATCTGCAGCTTGCCCGGGACGACCTTCGGCTTGCGGAAGGCGGCCCAGAAGAAACCGACGATGATGATCGAGCCGAGCAGGGCCAGCAGCATCGGCTTGTTGAAGTACAAGTTGCTGTCCGCGTCGCCCCAGAGGGGCTCGAACAGGAACGAGTGCAGGCCGGGTGCCGGAAAGCCACAACCGTCGAAGAGGTGGCAATCGGTCTCGAAGGCGAGCACCTGTGTCGGGTCAGCACTCACCGCGGGCTCCTTCAGCGTGGCGCATAGGTACGGCAACCTCGTTGTGTCGGCGCGGCGCGCAGCCGCGGTTCGGCACTGGACTGGTGTTTCGGATGTGTGAGCGGCAGTCAGGCATGTGAGCCTCGCGATCGAGCAGGCGTCAGCTCACATGCACGCGCCCGCAGTGCCGCAGTTGGAACCGGACGATAGCAGGGTCCTGAGCCCGCACTTATTCCGCCCCTACCTTTCACGCGTCGGACCCCGGTTTCCCGGCCTTGTCGGCCTTGTCGGATTCGGGTTCCACGTAAAGGATCTTGGCCTTCATGTGCGCACGCGCCTGTGCGCCGATCCACACGAGGGTCGTCGCGACCAGAGTGATCGCGAACGCCTTCGGGTTGAACAGCGAGGTGTTCTTGAACACGGCGACGAAGATGAACAGCAGCAGGAGCTGCGCCGTGTAGAGCGCGAGCCCCATCGCCTGGAAGAGGTGGGGCATGGACCTGGCGGTCCGCTGCAGGACCAGAAGCCCGATCCCCATGAAGAGGATGACCACGATCGTCCCCACGATCGCGCCCAGGGCTCCCTTGCCGCCGGCGACGCCAGCGCTGATCGCGGCGGCTACGGCGCCGGCGACAGCGGTGGGTACGGCGGTCTGGAGGAGAGTCCGGACGTCGTTGGACGGCATGGCGGCAGCTCCGCTTGCAGGGGGTGGGCAGTGTGTCGTCATGGACGAGCGTAGGCCCGGTCCGAGTCGATGCCTCGGGCCGTCGGGCCGTCGCTCCATCAGGTCTTTCGGCTCCGTCACCGGGCTTCGTGAACGGTATCACAAACTATTTGATGAGGTCTTTACCAAGAAAGTGTGCTTGCTGTCACACGTGAGGACTAACGAGCACGCGTGAGCGCTGCGGGCCTTCGGTTTGTCTGGTAATGGGCGTCCGTGACCGGTTCAGCGACGGGTGGAACCGGCCGCGCGCCGGTCCGCGATACGCGAACGGTGACTGATCGCGGTCGCTCCGTTGACGCCCGAGACGCCTGCGGCGACCGGGGCCGCCGCGGCCTCCTCGCGCTCCTGCGGGCCGTCCCCGGGCCCCTCGGGCCCGTCCGGCCTCTCCAGCCCCATCCGCCCCTCCGCGGGCCCCTGTTGGCTCTCCACGGCCTCGTCCCGCGCGGCGGCCCCCGGCCCCTCCCCGCGGCGGCGGTAGCGCGGCGGCACGAAGCGTTCCGCCCAGCGCGGGGCGCGCGGGGTGAAGCGCGGCATCAGCAGCAGGATCAGGCCCAGCGCGCTCAGGCCCACGATCACCAGCACGATCCACAGCGACGTCGAGTGCACCGAGTACCCCACCGCGCCGAAGGCGATCAGCGCCGA
Organism: Streptomyces sp. NPDC019224; assembly: GCF_040632605.1. Taxonomy (NCBI): domain Bacteria; kingdom Bacillati; phylum Actinomycetota; class Actinomycetes; order Kitasatosporales; family Streptomycetaceae; genus Streptomyces; species Streptomyces sp. NPDC019224. The sequence goes on from NZ_JBEYCF010000042.1 coordinate 17,096, forward strand.
CCAGAAGTACATGATCAGCACCGACCGGCTGTGCGAGTGGCCGATGTTCAGCAGCCGGTGGTGCAGGTGGCCGCGGTCCGCCGCGAACGGCGACTGGCCGTTCCAGGTGCGCCGCACGATCGCCAGCACCAGGTCGGCCGCCGGGATCGCGATGATGGTCAGCGGCAGCAGCAGCGGGATGAAGACCGGGAGCATCGCGTGGGTCGCCTCGCGCTCGCTGCCCGCGAAGAGCCTCATGTTGTCCGGGTCGACCTGCCCGGTCACCGAGATCGCACCGGCCGCCAGCACCAGCCCGATCAGCATCGAACCCGAGTCGCCCATGAAGATCCGCGCCGGGTGCATGTTGTGCGGCAGGAAGCCGAGGCACATGCCCATCAGGATCGCGGCGAAGAGCGTCGCCGGGGCGGCGGCCTCGATGGTGTGCCCGTACCAGAGCCGGTAGGTGTACAGGAAGAACGCGGCGGCGGCGATGAGGACCATGCCCGCCGCGAGCCCGTCCAGACCGTCGACGAAGTTGACCGCGTTGATCGTGATGACGACCAGCGCGACGGTGAGCAGCGTGCCCTGCCACGGGGTGAGGGCCACGGTGCCGACGCCCGGGATGGGCAGCCACAGGATCGTCAGGCCCTGGAGGACCATGACGGCGGCGGCGAGCATCTGCCCGCCGAGCTTGATCAGGGCGTCGATCTCGAACTTGTCGTCCAGGACGCCGATCAGCCAGATCAGCGCCGCTCCGGAGAGCAGCGCCCGTGGTTCGCTGGACAGCTCGAAGACGCCGTCGAGGTTGGCGAGGTGGCTGGCGACGATCAGTCCCGCGCACAGCCCGCCGAACATGGCGATGCCGCCGAGCCTCGGGGTCGGTTCGCGGTGGACGTCGCGCGCGCGGATCGCGGGCATCGCCCCGACCGCGATGGCGAACTTGCGCACCGGACCGGTGAGCAGGTAGGTCACAGCGGCCGTGACACAGAGTGTCAGCAAGTAATCACGCACGGGCTGCCCCACAGAAATCGCCGGCCATCTCAGCCCACACCTTAACTACGTCGGCCTCATGGTTGAGGACACAGAGCTGTTCGCGATGGTTGCACGGCCGCTCCCGCCGAGGTCTCCGGAGGGCGCGGCGGCGGCGCGGCCGGCCGGCATCGCGGGCTCCGGGCCCCGGGAAGGACGGCGGGCCTCCGCCCGGACCCGTGACGGGCCCACTGTCCGCCGCCACCGGGTCAGCGGGACGCGGAGACGCCGGTCAGCGCGGTGACGACCGGGTCCAGGGCCTGGCTGATCTCGTCGCCGACGGAACGGAAGAAGGTGATCGGGGCGCCGTACGGGTCGTGGACCTCGTCGGCGTCCGCGGTCGGGGCCAGCAGCCAGCCGCGCAGCGCGGCGGCGGCCCGCACCAGGGCGCGGGCGCGCTCGACGACGCCCTCCTCCCGGGCGTCGGGCAGGGTGGCCGGGTCTATGGCCCGGACCAGCCTGGTGAACTCCTTGAGCGTGAAGGTCCGCAGCCCGGCGGAGTGGCCCATGGAGATGACCTGGGCGCGGTGGTCGCGGGTGGCCGTGAGCACGAGGTCGGCGCGGATGACGTGCTCGTCCAGCAGCTCACGGCCGGTGAACCCGGTGGCGTCGGCCCCGAAGTCGGCGAGCACCACCTCGGCGTTGGCCTCCATCGGGGCGCCCTCGTGGCCCCAGGTACCGGCGCTCTCCACGATCAGCCCGCCCTGGAGCGGGTCGCCGAGCCGGTGCACCAGGGCATGCCGGGTCAGCCGCTCGGTGATCGGCGAGCGGCAGACGTTGCCGGTGCTGACGTGGAGGATACGGAAAGTGTCGGACCGCCCCGCTATGCCACGCCCCTCGGGGGCGGTCAATTGGCCACCTCGAGGTCGGGTACCACCTTGCGCAGCTCCTCCGCCGAGAGTGCCCCGGCGCGCAGCAGGACGGGCACCTTGCCGGTGACGTCGACGATCGAGGACGGCACGATGCCGGGGGTCGGACCACCGTCGAGGTAGACGGAGACGGAGTCGCCGAGCATCTCCTGGGCGGCGTCGCAGGTCTCCGGCGAGGGGTGGCCGGTGAGGTTGGCGCTGGAGACGGCCATCGGGCCGACCTCGGTGAGCAGCTCGATGGCGACCGGGTGCAGCGGCATCCGGACGGCGACGGTGCCCCGGGTGTCGCCGAGGTCCCACTGGAGCGAGGGCTGGTGCTTGGCGACGAGGGTCAGGGCGCCCGGCCAGAAGGCGTCGACGAGCTCCCAGGCCTGCTCGGAGAAGTCGGTGACCAGGCCGTGCAGGGTGTTCGGGGAGCCGATGAGGACCGGCGAGGGCATGTTGCGGCCCCGGCCCTTGGCCTCCAGCAGGTCGCCGACGGCCTCGGAGCTGAAGGCGTCCGCGCCGATCCCGTACACGGTGTCGGTGGGCAGCACGACGAGTTCGCCGCGGCGGACGGCCGAGGCGGCTTCGCGCAGCCCCGTCGTGCGGTCGGTCGCGTCGTTGCAGTCGTATCGCCGTGCCATCAGCCGGCCTCCTCAAGCATGTACGGGTAGGGCTGGTGCGGGTCCGGGGTGCGGCGGGCCCGGGTCACGGCATCGCCTTGCGGGCCGTGGCGAACCGGGGACGCCGGTTGAGGTCGGGGTGGTCGGCCGCGTCGGCCCAGCCCCGCTCCTCGGTGAAGATCCAGGGCACCTGGCCGCCCTGGGTGTCGGCGTGCTCGATGACGACGAGGCCGCCGGGGCGCAGCAGGCGGTGGGCGGTGCGCTCGATGCCGCGGATGGTGTCGAGGCCGTCCTCTCCGGAGAACAGCGCCATCTCGGGGTCGTGGTCGCGGGCCTCGGGCGCCACGTACTCCCACTCGGTGAGCGGGATGTACGGGGGGTTGGAGATGACCAGGTCGACCTGGCCGTCCAGCTCGGGCAGGGCGGTGAGCGCGTCGCCGCGGTGCACGGTGACCCGGGAGTTCTCGGCGTTCTTCCGGGTCCACTTCAGGGCGTCCTCGGACAGCTCCACGGCGTGCACGCGGGAGCGCGGCACCTCCTGGGCCATGGCGAGGGCGATGGCGCCGGACCCGGTGCACAGGTCGACGATCAGCGGCTCGACGACGTCCATCGCGCGGACGGCGTCTATGGCCCAGCCGACGACCGACTCGGTCTCGGGGCGGGGCACGAAGACGCCGGGTCCGACCTGGAGCTCCAGGTAGCGGAAGAAGGCGCGTCCGGTGATGTGCTGGAGCGGTTCGCGGGCCTCGCGGCGGGCGATCGTCTCCCAGTAGCGGGCGTCGAAGTCGGCGTCCGGCACGTTGTACAGCTCGCCCCGCTTGACGCCGTGCACGAACGCGGCGAGTTCCTCGGCATCGAATCTCGGTGAGGGAACACCGGCGTCGGCCAGCCGCTGGGTGGCCTGGGCCACCTCGGCGAGCAGCAGGTTCATCGCGGTTCTCCGTACGGGTTCACGGGCGGGGCGGGCGGTGGGCTCAGGCTGCGGCGAGCTTGGCCGCGGAGTCGGCGTCGACGCACGCCTGGATCACCGCGTCCAGGTCGCCGTCGAGCACCTGGTCCAAGTTGTACGCCTTGAAGCCGACGCGGTGGTCCGAGATCCGGTTTTCCGGGAAGTTGTAGGTCCGGATCTTCTCGGACCGGTCGACCGTACGCACCTGGCTGCGACGTACGTCCGAAGCCTCCTGCTCGGCGGCCTCCTGGGCGGCGGCGAGGAGCCGGGAGCGCAGGATGCGCATGGCCTGCTCCTTGTTCTGGAGCTGGCTCTTCTCGTTCTGGCAGGAGGCGACGACGCCGGTGGGCAGGTGGGTGATGCGGACGGCGGAGTCGGTCGTGTTGACGGACTGGCCGCCGGGGCCCGAGGAGCGGTAGACGTCGATGCGCAGGTCGTTGGCGTGGATCTCGACCTCGACCTCCTCGGCCTCGGGCGTCACGAGCACGCCGGCGGCGGAGGTGTGGATGCGGCCCTGGGACTCGGTGGAGGGCACGCGCTGCACGCGGTGCACCCCGCCCTCGTACTTGAGGCGGGCCCAGACGCCCTGACCGGGTTCGGTGGCCCCGTTGCCGCCCTTGGTCTTCACGGCGACCTGGACGTCCTTGTAGCCGCCGAGCTCGGACTCGGTGGAGTCGATGATCTCGGCCTTCCAGCCGACGCGCTCGGCGTAGCGCAGGTACATGCGCAGCAGATCGCCGGCGAACAGGGCGGACTCGTCGCCGCCCGCGCCGGCCTTGATCTCCAGGAGCACGTCCTTGTCGTCGCTGGGGTCCCGGGGGACGAGCAGGAGGCGCAGCTTCTCGGTGAGCTCCTCGCGCTGCTGCTCCAGGTCCTTGACCTCGGCGGCGAAGTCGGGATCGTCGGCGGCGAACTCGCGGGCGGTCTCGATGTCGTCACCGGCCTGCTTCCAGGAGCGGTACGTCGCGACGATCGGGGTCAGCTCCGCGTAGCGCTTGTTGAGCTTGCGCGCGTTGCCCTGGTCGGCGTGGACCGCGGGGTCGGCGAGCTGCTTCTCGAGATCGGCGTGCTCGCCGATCAGTTCCTCGACCGCCTCGAACATCTCGGGCTCCTGGTTCCTTCGCTCGTCGTGCCTGCCGGCCGGTGGTTGCCTGCCGGGGCCGGGGTACGGAGACCCCGTGCCCGGCCCGGAAAAAAACGCCGGTCGCGGCGCCCCCGGGAAGAGGACGCCGCGGACCGGCGCGGACGGCTCGCTACTTGCCGGCGGCCTTGGCGCCCTTGCCGAAGCGGGCCTCGAAGCGGGCCACACGGCCACCGGTGTCGAGGATCTTCTGCTTGCCCGTGTAGAACGGGTGGCACTCGGAGCAGACCTCGGCACGGATGGTGCCGCTGTCCAGCGTGGAGCGGGTGGTGAACGACGCGCCACAGGTGCAGCTGACCTGCGTCTCGACGTACTGGGGGTGGATTTCGCGCTTCAAGGGTGTCTCCTAGGTTCGGGAGGGCACCGGGTCGTACGCACGGATTGCGCGTCCGTGAACCGGGGCCGACGTACCAGTCTGCCAGGACCGGCCGTATCTCCCAAAACCAGGGTGGACGGCCGGGTATTCCCGGGCGGACCGGGTCACTCGACGATCGTCCCCGCGTCGCCCTTGTCGCCCGCCGACTGCTTCGTCGCGGATGCGGGGATCGGCCGGTCGGCGCCCAGCGCGTCCCACACCTGCCGGTCGGCCTCCTCCAGCGGGACGACCCGGTTGGGGTCGGCGGGGTCGTACCGGACGGGCAGGGTCACCATGCGGACGTCGTCGGCGCCGAGCCCCCTGAGGCCCTTGGCGAAGCCCGCGAGATCGGTGACCGAGCCCAGATCGGAGTCGGTGGTGATGGCCTTGGTGGCGGTGTCCGCGATGCCGTAGAGCTTGCTGCCGCCCAGCACGCCCACGCTCTTGACCTGCTGCATCAGCGCCTTGATGAACGCCTGCTGGAGCTGGATGCGGCCGAGGTCGCTGCCGTCGCCGACGCTCTTGCGGGTGCGGACGAGGCCGAGGGACTGCTCGCCGTCCAGGGTGTGGGTGCCGGGCGCGAGGTCCAGATGGCTCTTGGGGTCGTCGATCGCCCTGGTGGTGGTGATCTCGACGCCGCCGAGCTTGTCGATCAGCTTCTTGAAGCCGGTGAAGTCGACCTCGATGTAGTGGTCCATGCGGATCCCGGACATCGATTCGACGGTCTTGACCGCGCAGGCCGGCCCGCCGACCTCGTACGCCGTGTTGAACATCGCCCGCTGCTGCCCCGCCACGGTCCTGCCGCTGACGTCGCCGGTGCAGTCGGGGCGGGTGACGAGGGTGTCGCGCGGGATGGAGACCACGCTCGCGGACTTGTGGCCCTTGTCGACGTGGACGACCATCGCGGTGTCCGAGCGGGCCGCGCCCTCGTCGGCGCCGTACTCCCCGTTCGCGCCGGAACGGGAGTCCGAACCGAGGACGAGGATGTCCTGGGAGCCGTTGTCGACGTCGTCGGGGCGGTCCTCGCCGAGCGCGGTGTCGATGTCGACGGCCTTGAGGTTGCCGTTGAGGTGCACGTACGCGTATCCGAGCCCCGCTCCGCCGACGACGACCGCGCCGGCCAGGCTCCAGACGGCTGCGCGCGTCGCCCTGCGGCGGCGGGACGGCTTCCTCCGGCGTTTGCCGGTGGCCCGTATTCGGCTGCTCCCGCTTCGCTCGCTCATGCTCTCCTCGTCGCGTCGACTGCTCCCGGCTACCCCCTGCAGTGGTGAGCGGGTCCGTATGCCGCTTTGTCGCGCTTGTTCGTCACTCATGGGTACGACGCGGCGGCGACAGAAAGGGTCGCACAGGGAGCTGTGGCCCCCGCGCGGCCGCAAAACGCCTCGCGCGGCCGCGCGGACGGCCCGCGTTCCGGCGTTCACCTGCGGTTTCACGGCTCGCGCGGCGGTCGTACGACGGCACCGCGCGGAGGCGGACGTGTGGCGAAGGTCTCGGAACGGCAACGGTGTACGCGAACAGGGCCGCCCCCGCACCGGAGTGCGGGGGCGGCCCTGTGTGCTGCTGCCGGAGGGGCGACGATCAGTCGTTGTTGCCCGGGGCCGGCGTGGTCTTCTGGATCTGGAGCAGGAACTCCGCGTTGGACTGGGTCTTCTTCATCCGGTCCAGCAGGAGCTCGATGGCCTGCTGCTGGTCGAGGGCGTGGAGCACCCGGCGCAGCTTCCAGACGATCCCCAACTCCTCGCCGCCCAGCAGGATTTCCTCCTTGCGGGTGGAGGACGCGTCGACGTCCACCGCCGGGAAGATGCGCTTGTCGGAGAGCTTGCGGTCGAGCTTGAGCTCCATGTTGCCGGTGCCCTTGAACTCCTCGAAGATCACCTCGTCCATGCGCGAGCCGGTCTCGACGAGCGCGGTGGCCAGGATGGTCAGCGAGCCGCCGTCCTCGATGTTGCGCGCGGCACCGAAGAAGCGCTTCGGCGGGTAGAGCGCGGTCGAGTCGACACCACCGGACAGGATGCGGCCGGAGGCCGGGGCGGCGAGGTTGTACGCGCGTCCCAGACGGGTGATCGAGTCCAGCAGGACGACCACGTCGTGACCCAGCTCGACGAGGCGCTTGGCGCGCTCGATGGCCAGCTCGGCGACGGTGGTGTGGTCCTCGGCGGGGCGGTCGAAGGTCGAGGAGATGACCTCGCCCTTCACCGACCGCTGCATGTCGGTGACCTCTTCCGGACGCTCGTCGACGAGGACGACCATCAGGTGGCACTCGGGGCTGTTGACCGTGATCGCGTTGGCGATGGCCTGGAGGATCATGGTCTTACCGGTCTTCGGCGGGGCCACGATCAGACCGCGCTGGCCCTTGCCGATGGGGGCGACCAGGTCGATGATCCGCGTCGTCAGGACGTTGGAGTCGGTCTCCAGACGGAGCCGGTCCTGCGGGTAGAGCGGCGTCAGCTTCTGGAACTCGGGGCGGCCGCGGCCGGATTCGGGCGCCATGCCGTTGACCGAGTCGAGCCGGACCAGCGCGTTGAACTTCTCGCGGCGCTCGCCGTCCTTGGGCTGGCGCACGGCACCGGTGACGTGGTCGCCCTTGCGCAGGCCGTTCTTGCGGACCTGGGCGAGGGAGACGTACACGTCGTTCGGACCGGGCAGGTAGCCGGAGGTCCGGATGAACGCGTAGTTGTCGAGGATGTCCAGGATGCCCGCGACGGGGATCAGGACGTCGTCGTCGCTGACGGGCGGGGCGTCGCTCGCGAAGTCGTCGCGTCCGCGACGGCCGCGGCGGTCGCGGTAGCGCCCGCGCCGGCCGCGACGGCCGCCCTCGTCGTCGAAGCCGTCGTCCTGCGGACCGCCGCCGCCCTGGTTCTGGCCGCCGCCGCCCTGGTTCTGGCTGCCGCCCTGGCGCCTGCCGCCCTGGTCGTCGCCCTTCCCCCGGCGGTCGCGCTGGCGGTCGCGGCGCTGCTCGCCGCGGTCGCCCCGCTCACCGCGCTGGCCACGGTCCTGGCGGTCGCCGCGACGCCCCTCGGCGTTGTCGGCACCGGCCTCGGCCTTGGCCTCGGAGCGGTCCTCGGCGGGCGCCTCGTGCTTCGGCTCGTCCTGGGCGCGGTCCTTGGTCTGCGCCTTGACGTCCGGCTTGCTCTCCGGGCTGCCCGCCTGGGCGGTGGCACGGCGGCGACGACGCTCGCCCGCGGGCTGGTCGTCGCTGGCCGGCTGGCCCGGGATGTCGATCTGCTGCTGGGCCGCGGCCTTGTCGGCGGGCGCGGCGGCCGGGGTCTCCTCGGCCGCGCCGGTGCGTGCCTTGGAGGTGGCGCGGCGCTTCGGCTTGGTCTCCGCCGCTTCGGCGGGGGCCGCGGTGGCCTTGGCCTTGGGGGCGGAGGAGCCGCCGCCGGCCTGGGCCTCCTTGATGACCTCGATCAGCTGGCCCTTGCGCATCCGCGCGGTGCCCTTGATACCGAGGCCGGACGCGACCTGCTGCAGCTCGGCCAGGACCATGCCCTCAAGGCCGGTGCCGGAGCGGCGGCGCCGTGCGGTGGTGCCAGTGGCAGCACCTTCGGCGGGCGCGGCGCTGTCGACGCTCTTGTCGGCAGTCACGCCCATCAGATCGGTGGTGTCGCTCACGAAGGGTCCTTCCCTGGAGCGGACGTCGGCCTTCTGGCTCGGCGACCGGTTGTGCTGTCCGGCTGCGGTCCTCTGTGGTGCGGCCCGTGCCGGGGCGGTGGTCCGCCGGATGGAACGGCGGAGAGATGAAGGTGTGCATGGGCCCGGCGCGAGCATCCCCCTGCTCGGCCCACTCCTGGACGAACGAAGGGTGTCGTGCCGGTTCCGGAGCGTGCTCGCAACTACTCAGGCAGGCTGCTCAGGCAGTTGGGGAGGCTCCCGGAAGAAATGGTGGTCCCGAAGGGGACACGAAGCAACGCGCCTCATGGACGTCGATTGCAGACTTGAGATTAACACTACCGGCTCCAACAAACATTCCCCCTCTCCTTCACCGGCAATCACTTCTCGGCCAGCAGCCTCGCGTGCTACGGCGCGAGGGGCAGGACGCTCGCGCCCCGGGCGTCGAGAGCGAGCCGGTTGGCCGCCCATCCCTCACCCGCCAACCGGGCGACCTTGTCGGCCTCGCCGTCCTCGGCCAGGGCCAGCACCGTCGGTCCCGCGCCGGAGATGACGGCGGGGACGCCCTCGGCGCGCAGCCGGCCCACGAGTTCGACGCTCTCGGCCATGGCGGGCGCCCGGTAGTCCTGGTGCAGCCGGTCCTCGGTGGCCGTGAGCAGCAGCTCGGGGCGCCTGGTCAGGGCCTCGACGAGGAGGGCCGCGCGGCCGGCGTTGAAGGCGGCGTCGACGTGCGGGACGGTGCGCGGCAGGAGGCCGCGGGCGGTCTCGGTGAGCACCGGCTTGCCGGGGACGAAAACCACCGGAACGATGGAGTCAGCGGGATCCATCCTGATCGCGCGGGCGGACGCGCCGTCCATCCAGGCGAGCGTGAATCCGCCGAGCAGGCAGGCCGCGACGTTGTCGGGGTGACCCTCGATCTCGGTGGCGAGCTCCAGCAGGGCCGCGTCGTCGAGCCGGGCGTCACCGCCGGTCGTCACGGCGCGGGCGGCGACGATCCCGGCGCAGACGGCGGCGGAGGAGGAGCCGAGACCGCGGCCGTGCGGGATGCGGTTGGCGCAGACGATCTCCAGGCCGCGGGGCTGCCCGCCGAGGAGGTCGAAGGCGGTGCGCAGGGACCGTACGAGCAGGTGCTTCTCGTCGCGGGGCAGGGTGTCCGCGCCCTCGCCGGCGATGTCGATGTGCAGTCCGGAGTCGGCGACGCGGACGACGACGTCGTCGTACAGGCCGAGCGACAGGCCGAGGGCGTCGAAACCGGGGCCCAGGTTGGCGCTGGTCGCGGGGACGCGCACCCGGACGGCGGCGGCTCGGAAGGCGGGACCGGCCATCGCTGTGACGACTCTCCTTGTGAGGCGGCGGGGAATCCGAGGAGCTGCGGGCGGGGATTCTTCGGGGGAGCCGCAACGGCCCGGGCACCCCGGCAGATGCGGCGGGGCGGGTTGGGTACAGCTTATCGAAGGAAGGTTCTGCGGCGACATAGGGCGCACAGGAGGCGCACGATGCGTGTCGCACGCCCGCGGTGCGCTCTCCGTACCGGAAAGGGCCGGTCGGGCGCCCTTCCTGACGGGGCGTCGCGCGGGTCGCCCCGGGGCCGTCGTACGGACCGGCCCCGGGGCGACCTCGCCGTACGCCGTTACGCCAGGCCCAGCTTCTCGGCGGCGGCGGCCGCGTCGACCGGGACGGTGACCGGCTGCGGGGCGCCTGCGACGGCCCAGTCGGGGTCCTTGAGGCCGTTCCCGGTCACGGTGCAGACGATCCGCTGGCCGGGGTCGACCTTGCCCTCCTCGGCGGCCTTGAGCAGACCGGCCACGGACGCGGCCGAGGCGGGCTCCACGAAGACGCCCTCCTGAGAGGCCAACAGCCGGTAGGCGGAGAGGATCTGACGGTCCGTGACCTCGTCGATGAAGCCGCCCGACTCGTCGCGCGCCGCGAGCGCGTAGTCCCAGGAGGCCGGGTTGCCGATCCGGATCGCGGTGGCGATGGTCGACGGGTCCTTGACGACCTCGCCGCGCACGATGGGCGCCGATCCGGACGCCTGGAAGCCCCACATCCGCGGCTTGTGCGAGGCCATGGCGTCACCGGCGTACTCGGTGTAACCCTTCCAGTACGCGGTGATGTTGCCCGCGTTGCCGACCGGGAGGACGTGGATGTCCGGGGCGTCGCCGAGGGCGTCGACGATCTCGAACGCGGCGGTCTTCTGACCCTCGATACGGACCGGATTGACCGAATTGACCAGTGCGACCGGGTAGTTGTCCGAGAGCGAGCGGGCCAGTGTCAGGCAGTCGTCGAAGTTGCCGTCGACCTGGAGGATCCTGGCGCCGTGCACGAGCGCCTGGCCCATCTTGCCGAGCGCGATCTTGCCCTGCGGCACGAGGACCGCGCAGACCATGCCGGCCCGGACCGCGTAGGCGGCGGCCGAGGCGGAGGTGTTGCCGGTGGAGGCGCAGATGACGGCCTGCGCGCCCTCCTCCTTGGCCCGGGTGATGGCCATGGTCATGCCGCGGTCCTTGAAGGACCCGGTGGGGTTGGCGCCCTCGACCTTGAGGTGCACCTCGCAGCCCGTGCGCTCGGAGAGGACCTGAGCGGGGACGAGCGGCGTACCGCCCTCACGGAGCGTGACGACCGGCGTCGTGCTCGTGACCGGGAGACGGTCCCGGTACTCCTCGATGATGCCGCGCCACTGGTGGGTGCCCTTGGTGGTCATGGGTCCTTACTCCCCTTCAACACGCATGATGCTGGCGACACCGCGGACGGTGTCGAGCTTGCGCAGCGCCTCGACGGTCCCGGAGAGGGCCGAGTCGGGCGCGCGGTGGGTGACGACGACGAGGGATGCCTCGCCGTCGGTTTCCTGACTGTCCGGCCGGCTCTGCTGGCGGACCGTATCGATGGATACGCCCTGGTCGGCGAAGACCGTCGCGACCTGGGCGAGCACGCCGGGCTTGTCGGCCACGTCGAGGCTGATGTGGTAGCGCGTGACGACGTCGCCCATGGGGCTCACCGGCAGGCGCGTGTACGCGGACTCGCCGGGCCCGGGGGCCTCGTTGAGCTTGTTGCGGCAGACGGCCACCAGGTCGCCGAGGACCGCGGACGCGGTGGGCGCCCCGCCCGCGCCGGGACCGTAGAACATCAGCTGCCCGGCGGCCTCCGCCTCGACGAACACCGCGTTGTACGCCTCGCGCACGGAGGCGAGCGGGTGGCTCAGCGGGATCATCGCGGGGTGCACCCGGGCCGTGACGGACCGCCCGTCGGCGGCGCGCTCGCAGATGGCGAGGAGCTTGACCGTGCAGCCCATGCGGCGGGCGGAGGCGATGTCGGCGGCGGTGACCTCGGTGATGCCCTCGCGGTGCACGTCACCGATGCGGACCCGGGTGTGGAAGGCGATGCCGGCCAGGATCGCGGCCTTGGCGGCGGCGTCGAAGCCCTCCACGTCGGCGGTGGGGTCGGCCTCCGCGTAACCGAGGGCGGTGGCCTCGTCGAGCGCCTCGGAGTAGCCGGCGCCGCTGGTGTCCATCTTGTCGAGGATGAAGTTGGTCGTGCCGTTGACGATGCCGAGCACCCGGTTGACCTTGTCGCCCGCGAGGGACTCGCGCAGCGGCCGGACGAGCGGGATCGCGCCGGCCACGGCGGCCTCGTAGTAGAGGTCCCGGCCGTGCTGCTCGGCGGCGGCGTGCAGGGCGGCGCCGTCCTCGGCGAGCAGCGCCTTGTTGGCGGAGACGACGCTCGCGCCGTGCTCGAAGGCGGTCCTGATGAGCGTGCGGGCGGGCTCGATGCCCCCGATGACCTCGACGACGACGTCGATGTCGCCCCGTTTGACCAGGGCGGTCGCGTCCGTGGTGATCAGCGCGGGGTCGATGCCCTCGCGCACCTTGGAGGGCCGGCGCACGGCGACACCGGCGAGCTCCACCGGCGCGCCGATGCGCGCGGCGAGGTCGTCGGCGTGCGTCGTCATGATGCGCGCCACCTCTGAGCCGACCACTCCACAGCCCAGCAGCGCCACCTTCAGCGGACGCGTACGCATCATCCGACCTCGTTTCCTTTACCTCTGTTGTACGGACCAGTCTCACTCACCGGACGGGTGTTCCTGCCACCCGTCCGGATCCTGAGATGTTTACGGGTGTCCCGTGGTACGCCCCGGGAAATACGGCTTCAGCCGACGTCGAGGCGCAGGAGATCTTCCTCCGTCTCGCGCCGGACGATCACCCGCGCCTCCCCGTCCCGCACGGCGACGACCGGCGGGCGCAGGGCGTGGTTGTAGTTGCTCGCCATGGAGCGGCAGTACGCGCCGGTGGCGGGCACGGCGATCAGGTCGCCGGGGGCCAGGTCGGCCGGCAGGAAGGCGTCCTTGACCACGATGTCGCCGCTCTCGCAGTGCTTGCCGACGACCCGGACGAGCATCGGCTCGGCGTCCGAGGTGCGCGAGGCGAGCGCGACGCTGTACTCGGCGTCGTACAGCGCGGTGCGGATGTTGTCCGACATGCCGCCGTCGACGCTCACGTAGGTGCGCAGGCCCTCCAGCGGCTTGACCGTGCCGACCTCGTACAGCGTGAAGGCGGTCGGGCCGACGATGGCGCGGCCGGGCTCCACGGAGATGCGGGGGGTGGTGAGCCCGGCGGCCTCGCACTCGCGGGTCACGATGTCGCCGAGCGACTTGGCGATCTCGTGCGGTTCGCGCGGGTCGTCCTCGGAGGTGTACGCGATGCCGAGCCCGCCGCCGAGGTCGATCTCGGGCAGTTCGACGCCGTGCTCGTCGCGCACCTCGGCGAGCAGCTGCACGACGCGGCGGGCGGAGACCTCGAAGCCGGCCATGTCGAAGATCTGCGAGCCGATGTGGGAGTGGATGCCGACGAGTTCGAGCCCGTCCAGGGTGAGTGCCCGGCGCACGGCCTCGGCGGCCTGTCCCCCGGCCAGCGCGATGCCGAACTTCTGGTCCTCGTGGGCGGTGGCGATGAACTCGTGGGTGTGCGCCTCGACGCCGACGGTGACCCGGATCTGGACGCGCTGGCGCTTGCCGAGGCCCTGCGCGACGTGCGCGACGCGGACGATCTCCTGGAAGGAGTCGAGGACGATGCGCCCGACGCCGGCCGCGACGGCCCGCTCGATCTCGCCGACGCTCTTGTTGTTGCCGTGGAAGGCGATGCGCTCGGCGGGCATCCCGGCGTCGAGCGCGGTGGCCAGCTCGCCGCCCGAGCAGACGTCGAGGTTGAGCCCCTCCTCCTCGAGCCAGCGCACGACGGCCCGGGAGAGGAACGCCTTGCCGGCGTAGAAGACGTCGGCCCCGGGGCCGAAGGCCTCGGACCAGGCGCGGCAGCGGGCCCGGAAGTCGGTCTCGTCCAGGAAGTAGGCGGGGGTGCCGAACTCCTCGGCGAGGCGGGAGACCGTGAGCCCGCCGACGGTCAGGGCGCCGTGCTCGTCGCGGGTGACGGTGCGGGACCACACCTTCTCGTCGAGGGTGTTGAGGTCGTCGGCGGGGGCGCGGTAGTGGCCGTCGGACATGACGTCGGCGTGACGGGGTCCGGCGGGGTGTGCGGATCGGCTCATCGTGTGGCTCTGCTCTCTCGGGTCTTCAGAGGTGTTCGGGCGCGCTGACGCCGAGCAGGGACAGGCCGCCGGCCAGCACCGTCCCGGCGGCTTCGGCGACGGCCGTCCGGGTGCGGTGGGCGGCCGAGGGTTTCTCGTCCCCGACGGGAAGCGGGGGGGCGGCGTCGTGGAAGTCGAAGAAGGCGCCCGCGACCGCTTCGAGGTGCCGGGCGAGCCGGTCGGGGGCGCGGTGCCGGGCGGCGGCGGCGAGCACGGCGGGGTGCTCGTCGAGGAGCGCGAGCAGGGCGGTGGCCCCGGTGGCGTCGATGTCCTCGCCGGGCCCCGCGACGGTGATGCCGAGGGCGGCCGCGCCCCGGACCGCGGCACGGGCGCGGGCGTGTGCGTAGCGGACCCGGAAGAGGGCGTTGGCCTCGGTCTGCGCGATCAGCCCGGGCCCCAGGGCGGCCCGGTCGTGGCCGGCGGGCCGGAGCAGGCCCCAGCGGGCGGCGTCGGGGCCGAGCCGGGCCAGCAGGGCGGCGGCGGTCTCCCCGGCGGGGACGGTGCGTACGGGGGTGGGCGGTCCGCCGTGGGCGCGCGGGTCCGTGCTGTCGAGGCTCACGGCAGGCGCCTGCGTCGAGGGCTTCCCGTCCGCCTCCCGGGGGGCGCCCCCGGCACCGGCGCCGGGCGCCTCCGGCTGCGGCTTTCCGTACGCCCGCGCACTCACCCCGAGCCGTGTCCAGTCCGCGTCCGGCTCCCCCTCGCAGCTGAGCCGTACGGCGGCCCCCTGGGCGGTCAGCAGCCGGCGGACCGCGTCGGCGGTGACGGCGGCCCGGACCTCGCGGGCGTGGACGAGGAGCAGCCGGTGCCCGTCGAGGGCGTCCCCGTGTCCGTACCGCTCCCCCTGCTCCCGCACCCGGTGCACGAGGTCTCGGTGGGCGGCGGCGCCGGCGGAGGCGTCGAGCGTGAAGTTCAGGAAGCCGGGTCCGGTGATCTCGACGCCGGCGACGCCGGGCGCTCCGGCGAGCCTGTCGCGGAGGATCTCGGCGACCTCCCGGGCGCCCAGGCCGGCGGGTCCGGCGAGCTGGAGCGCGACGGCGCTGGCGTACTCCCCGCGGCCGCCGGGCCGGGTCCTCTCCACCCGGACGCGCGCGGGTACGGGTGCGCGCAGGGCGTCCTCGCGGACCGCGCGGCGCACGGCGTGCAGCACGGTCGTGGAGAGATCGACGGGGGTCACGGGACAAGCGTATGGGAGGGAGGGGGGCCCTTCGCGAACCGGTTTCGCCATGCGGTCAGCCGGTGGCGCTCTCCGCCCGCCCGGCACCCGGCCCGCCGGCCGGCGCGGGCGGCCGGCCGCGCTCCCTCAGCCGGCGCACGAGCCGTACCAGCTCGCTCGGCTCGAAGGGCTTGGCGAGGAACGCGTCGACCCCGGCGGCGACCCCGTGGTCCACCTCGTACGGTGTGCAGGCGCTGATGATCGCGAGGGGCAGGTGCCGGGTGCGCGGGTCGGAGCGCAGCCGGGTGGCGGTCTGCAGGCCGTCCAGGCGGGGCATGACGACGTCGAGCGTGATCACGTCGGGGCGGGCCCGGTGCACCAGGTCCAGGCACTCGGCACCGTCGCCCGCGGTCACGACCTCGAAGCCCTCCAGCTCGAGATTGACCCTGATCAACTGCCGGATGACCTCGTTGTCGTCGACAACAAGCACGCGGCCGCATGCCCCTGACACGCTTCGAGAGTAGGCGGGCCGGAGGGGCTGCGTCCGGGTTTTGCCCACTTCCGCCCCCGGACGGGGACGGGGAGGCGGCCGGATGCGCGTGCGCAGGGGCGTCCGCCCCGCGCGATGACGCGGAATACCTGTTCACGGGCACCCCGTGGAAGCTGGTAGTGTTTCACCCGTCGCCGAGCAACACGGCGATACGCCCCCGTAGCTCAGGGGATAGAGCATCGGCCTCCGGAGCCGGGTGCGCAGGTTCGAATCCTGCCGGGGGCACCTCATGAAGGTGCCAAAGACCCCGCCGTCAACGGAAACGTTGAGGTCGGGGTCTTCGCGTATGCGTGTGCGGCCGAGCCGCGCCATCCGTGGCGTGCGCGTCAGGGGGGAACATGTTCGGCATCGTCGCGGGGTTGCTCATCGCGCTCTTCTTCGCGGCTCGGGGCCTGCGGGTGGCCCTGAACGTGCGCGGTGCCGCCACCGCGATGGCACGGCACCACGGAGAGGCCCTCGCGCGGCAGGCGCCGGCCGAGGGAGTGCTCACCACGTCGCGTTTCGCCTGGCCCGCGGCGCTCTTCCGCTGCATCGGCGCGCTCGCTGCGCCGGCCGGCACGGCGGCGGCACCGTTCGCGGTGGCGGTCTTGATCACCACCGCCTGAGCCGACACGGACCGGCGGCAGCGACGGGCGGCCCCTCTCATCTCACCGGCGGCCCGGCTCCGGGTCGGCGAGGTGCGCGTGCCGCTCGCCGCACTTCGTCACAACGCGCCGGACGGCGGCCGCGGCAGCCACAATACGTATACCGACGAAAAGCCCGCCGGCACTCTGCCGCCGGGCGTTCCCGGGGAACACGGGGAAGGAATTCCAATGATCATTTTCGGCACGCGAGGTTATCTGTACCAGCTGGCGGTCCTGACGCTGGTCTGCGGCTGGTGCGGGAATCCGGCGGCGCACACGCTGCGCAAGCGGGTCACGAAGTTCACGCTGTTCTTCGTTCCGCTGTTCCCGATCTCGACGAAGTTCGCCACGCAGTGCACGTTCTGCGGCGGCGAGCAGCGGATACCCAGGGAACAGGCCGACCAGCTGCTGGCCCAGCACATGGCCTCGCAGGGCGGCAACCCGTTCGGCCAGGGCCCCCAGCAGGGGTACGCGCCGGGCGCGTCGGGGCCGGGGCAGACGGGGCAGAACCCGTACCAGCGCTGACCGCGCGCCGGCACCGAAACACGCGTGAGGGGCCTTCTTCCGCACAGGGCCGGCAGGGCGGTGCCGCGCGGACGCGGCGCCGGCCGCGGCTGCCGCCCGGCCCGGACCCACGGCGGCCCCGCCGCACCTCCACATCGCGACATAACCGACATAACCCCCGCGTCTTGCTACGTTGCGGGGCATGACCGCATCGACGGCGGACGCACCCCCGCCCGAGCTGCGCCTGCCCAGGCGGCGCGGCGTGGAACTCTCGCTCCTGATCGGGGCCGTCCTCATCTCCGTCTACGGCTACGCCGCGGTCGGCCTGGCCCACGACGACGCCGTCCCGCCCGATGTCGCGGGGTACGGCGGCGGACTGGGGCTGCTCGCGCTGCTGGCCCATCTCGCGGTCCGGCTGCGCGCCCCGTACGCCGATCCGCTGCTGCTGCCCATCGCCGTCCTGCTCAACGGTCTCGGCCTGGTGCTGATCTACCGGCTGGACCTGGAGACGCCGAGCGACCGGGCGGCGACGACCCAGCTGATCTGGTCCACGATCGGCGTCGCGTTCTTCATCGCGGTCGTGGTGTTCCTGCGCGACCACCGGGTGCTCCAGCGCTACGCGTACCTCTCGGTCGCCGCCGCCCTCGTCCTGATGATCGTGCCGATCTTCTTCCCGGCGGTGAACGGGGCGAAGATCTGGATCCGGATCGGCGGATTCTCCTTCCAGCCCGGCGAGTTCGCCAAGATCCTGCTCGCGGTGTTCTTCGCCGCCTACCTCGCGGCGAACAGCAACGCCCTCGCGTACACCGGCCGCAGGATCTGGAAGCTCCAGCTGCCCACCGGGCGGGTGCTCGGACCGATCGTGACGATCTGGCTGCTCAGCGTCGGCGTGCTGGTCCTGGAACGCGATCTGGGCACCTCGCTGCTGTTCTTCGGGCTGTTCGTGATCCTGCTGTACGTGGCGACCGGGCGGACCGGCTGGATCGCGGTGGGGCTGCTGCTCGCGGCGGTCGGCGCGTTCGTCGTCGGCTCGTTCGAACCGCATGTGCACAGCCGGGTGCAGGACTGGCTCGATCCGTTCGCCTCGATCGACGCCGGACGCGGGCCCGGACAGCTCGCCCAGTCGCTCTTCGCCTTCGCCGCAGGCGGCATGCTCGGCACCGGTCTCGGGCTCGGCCACTCCATCCTGATCGGTTTCGCCGCCAAGTCCGACTTCATCCTGGCGACGGCGGGCGAGGAGCTGGGGCTCACCGGTCTGACCGCGGTCTTCCTGCTGTACGCGCTGCTGGTGGCGCGCGGTTACCGGGCCGGGCTCGCCCTGCGCGACGCGTTCGGGCGGCTGCTGGCGATCGGCCTGGCCTCCATCCTGGCGCTCCAGGTGTTCGTGATCGCGGGCGGGGTGATGGGGCTGATCCCGCTGACCGGGATGGCGATGCCGTTCCTGGCGCAGGGCGGTTCGTCCGTGGTCACCAACTGGATCATCGTGGCGCTGCTGATCCGGGTCAGCGATCTCGCCCGCAGACCGGCGCCCGACGGGGCGGACACCGGGGCCGTGGCCTCGGTCGCGGCGGGCCCGTCGTCCACTTCGGCCCCGGAGGACGAACGGTGATCCGCTACATCCGGCACGCCGCCGCGTTCTGTCTGCTGCTGCTCGTGGCGCTGCTGGCGAACGCCGCCCGGGTCCAGGTCTTCGAGGCCGACGAGCTGGACGACAACCCGGCCAACCGGCGCAACACCATCGCCCGTTACGACCAGCCGCGCGGCAGCATCCTGGTCGACGGCCGGCCCGTCACCGGCTCCAAGGACACCGGCGAGCAGCTCGCGTACGAACGGACCTACCGCCACGGGCCCCTGTACGCGCCGGTGACCGGATACGCCTCGCAGACGTACGGCACCACGCTCATCGAGAACGCCGAGGACGCGGTCCTCTCCGGCACCGACCCGCTGCTCGCCCCGCTCCCCCTGTGGGGCGAGGTCAGCCGGAGCCGGCAGCCGGGCGGGGACGTCGTCACCACGGTCCGGGACGCGATGCAGCGCGCCGCGTACGAGGGGCTCGGCAACCGGCGCGGCGCGGTCGCGGCCGTCGAGCCGGCCACCGGGCGCGTCCTGGCGCTGGTCTCCACCCCCTCGTACGACCCCGAGCGGCTGTCCGGCACCGGCTCGTCCGTCACCGACGCCTGGCGGGAGCTGAACGACGCGAGCAGCCGGCCCATGCTCAACCGGGCGATCCGGCAGACCTACCCGCCCGGCTCCACGTTCAAGATCGTGACGGCGGCGGCCGCACTGGACGCGGAGGTCGTCACCGATCCGGACGCGGAGACCGACACCCCGTCCCCGTACGTGCTGCCGGGCACCTCGACGGTGCTGCCCGACGAGTCGCGCGGCTGCGAGAAGGCGTCGCTGGCCGACGCGATCCGGGTCTCCTGCAACACCGTCATGGCGCACCTGGGGGTGGAGGTCGGGCTCGACGGCATGGTGGCGGCGGCCGAGCGGTTCGGCTTCAACGACCCGGATCTGAAGGTCCCGTCCGGGGTGGCGAGGAGCAACTTCGACACGGACATGAGCGACGACCAGCTGGCGCAGTCCTCGATCGGCCAGTTCGACACCACGGCGACCCCGCTCCAGATGGCGATGGTCGCGGCGGCCGTCGCCAACGGCGGGGAGCTGATGTACCCGCATCTGGTGGAGCGGACGACCAAGCACGACGGGTCCACGGTCCGCACCACGGGGTCGCGCTCGTACCACCGGGCGATGAACCCGACGACGGCGACGCAGTTGCGGCAGATGATGATCGACGTCGTGCAGGACGGTACGGGCACGAACGCGGCGATCGACGGGGCGACGGTCGGCGGCAAGACCGGCACCGCCCAGCACGGGGTCGACAACTCGGACCTGCCCTACGCCTGGTTCATCTCCTGGGCGCAGGCGGACGGGGCGGCCCGTCCTGCGGTGGCGGTCGCGGTGGTCGTCGAGGACGCCGAGGCCGACCGCGCCGACATCAGCGGCGGCGGCAGCGCGGCCCCGATCGCCCGTGCCGTGATGGAGGCGGCCCTGGGAGACTGACCGGGTGACGGCTTACGGGGCAACGGACGGGGAGCTGCGTCAGGTGCTGGCCTCGATCGACCGCGAGGACCCGGGGCTGTGCGCCTTCCTCGACGGCCGGCCGGAGGACGCGCTCGCCCGGCTCCCGGCGGCGTCCCGGACGGCGGTGCGGGGCGGGGACGTACCACCGCCGGAGGCGGAGCTACTGAGCGCGGCGGGGGCGGTGGAGCGTGTCCTGTCGGGGGCGGGCGAGCCGTTCGCACGCGTACGCGAACCTCGTGGATGAGTACGTGTACTCAGGGCGAGGTGACGCCCGGGAGGGCAGCCTGGACTCCGACAGCCGCCACCTGAAGGAGTGCCACGATGCGTACGCCCCGTCGTCCCCGTCCCCTGCGGACCACCGCCGCCCTCGCCGTCGGCGGCGCGGTGTGCGCGCTGCTCACCTCGGCCTGCTCGACGGCGGACGCGGTCTGCTCCGGCGGTGAGTACCCGGTGCTGTACGTGGGCAGCACGGGCAGCGCGTGCGTGAAGGACGGCGAGGAGCCGCCCGAGGGATACGCCCGCTACCCCGAGGGGAAGGTCCCGGAGCACGTGGACGACAAGTGGTGGACGTACTGGAACGAGCACACGCTCGACAAGGACGGGAAGATCGTCGAGGTCTCGGAGTGACGGCCGGTCAGCCGGCCGTCCCGGCCCCGAGCGGCCTGCGCATCTCCTTGCGGACCTGGGCGGCCTGGCGCGCCGCCTTGTCGAGGTCGACCTCGTCCGGGTCCTGGAGGGCGGTCCCGGCGGTGACGACGGCGACCAGGGAGGCGGTGTTGTCGTCGCCCCACGCGCACATGGGCAGGGTGTTGCCGCCGATCCCGTCGTCCTTCGACCGGACGATCTCGCAGGCGATGGTGATCCCGTAGCCCTCGGGGGTGAACTCCCGGGCGGGGACGGCCACGGTCATCCCGTCGGCCTCGGCGGCCCCCTCCAGGATCTTGTCGCGGGAGAACTCCGGGGACCTGATGCGGCCCCACATGCCGGAGACGACCACCGTCCCGCCGCTGTTCGAGGTGTACTGCGTGACCACCGCCTTCGCGTCGCGGATGGACGGGTCGTACGTCTCCTCGATGTCCTTGCCGTCCGTCGCCGAGGTGTCCGCGTGGAGGGTGTACTCGCCGTTCAGCAGCGTCTTCGGCACGGTCAGCCGGTACTCGGCCGCCGGGAACCCCCCGGACACCGGCAGCTTGCCGTCGGCCGCGGCGTCCGTCAGCCGCGCGGCGCCGAAGGTGATCCCGCCCGCCACCACGAGCGCCCCGGCGACGATCGCCGCGATCAGGCCCGGCCGGGTCCGCCGCGGCGGCGGGAACCCCGGCCCGCCGGGCAGCGCGCCCCACGGCTGGGGCGCCGGCCCCTGCGGGTACCCGTAGGGCTGCTGTCCGGGCCCCGGCTGCTGGGCCTGGGGGTACCCGTAGGGCTGCTGCTGTCCGGGCCCCGGCTGCTGGGCGTACGGATTCTGCTGGGGCCGCGGGGGCCCGTAGGGGCCCTGGGGCGCACCGTACGAGCCCTGCGGCGGCTGGGGCGGGGGCGTGGTCATGGCGCCCAAGCTACGGCATGCGCACGACACCATTTCCGGGGCCCGCCCGGGTCGGGTCGGGGGTGGCGCCGTGTGGTTCCCGGCCCTCTCATGGATGGAGCGGCCGGGGCAAGGGTGCGCCGTTTCCGCCGCGCGCTCGCGGTGCCCGTCAGGTTCCCGCCGTACCGCCCTGCGCGATCGCCTCGGCCACCTCGGCCACCCGTTCCCGCTCCTCCGCCTCGAAGCGGTCCTTGTCGAGCTGTTCGGCGATCTCCTCGTCCTGGGCCATGAGGAGGTCCAGGCTGGAGTCGCCGAGTTCGAGGACGCCCATGTCGACGTACGCCCTTTGGAGCCGTTCGCCCCACAGGCCGATGTCCTTGACGCACGGGACGATCCGGCTGAACAGCAGCTTGCGGAAGAGCCGGAGGACTTCGGAGTGCTCGGAGAGGTCCTTGGCCTCCTGCCTGCCGATGCCGAAGTTCTCCAGGACCTCGACCCCGCTGAGCCGGTCGCGCATCAGGTAGCAGCCCTCGATGACGAACTCCTCGCGTTCGCGCCGTTCCGCGTCGCTGAGCTGCTTGTAGTAGTCGCGCAGCGCCATCCGCCCGAAGGCGACGTGGCGGGCCTCGTCCTGCATCACGTACGCCAGGATCTGCTTGGGCAGCGGCCGGGTCGTGGTGTCGCGGATCATGCCGAAGGCGGCCAGGGCCAGGCCCTCGATGAGGACCTGCATGCCGAGGTAGGGCATGTCCCAGCGCGCGTCACGCAGGGTGTCGCCGAGCAGGCCCTGGAGGCTGTCGTTGACCGGGTAGAGCATCCCGACCTTCTCGTGCAGGAACCGGCCGTAGATCTCGGCGTGCCGGGCCTCGTCCATGGCCTGGGTCGCGGAGTAGAACTTGGCGTCCAGGTCGGGGACGGACTCCACGATGCGGGAGGCGCAGATCATCGCGCCCTGCTCGCCGTGCAGGAACTGGCTGAACTGCCAGGCGGTGTAGTGCTTGCGCAGTTCGCCCCGGTCCTTCTCGGTCATCTTCGCCCAGTGCGGGGTGCCGTACAGGGTGAGCGCCTCGTCGGGGGTGCCGAGCGGGTCGGACGGATCGACCTCCAGGCTCCAGTCGATGCGCTTGCCGGCGTCCCACTGCTTGTCCTTGCCCTTCTGGTACAGGGCGAGAAGGCGCTCGCGGCCGTCGTCGTAGTCCCAGCTGAAGCGGGCGGCGCCCGAGGCGGGCACCGTCCACAGCGGCTCTTCGGGGGCGGTGGTGTACAGGTCGTGGGTCGACACGGACGGCTCCTTCGCCTCGCGCATGCCGGTAAGTCGGCCGATTCCCGGCCCGGTCGGCAGGTTCACACGTTGGTAGACGCGGGGTCAACAAGTCGTGCGCAAGGGATTGACGGCCTTGCTGACAAGCAGTCTCATAATGGGTGACCGTCGGTAACCTATGGGTGAGGTGCCTCCAGCCATGACGACCGCCACCGAAGGCGACCCGCAGCCGCTCCGCGACGCGCTCGGCCCGCTGCGCGGCCGCGAACAGATCGCCGAGCGGCTGCTGGAGGCCTCGGCCAAGCACTCCTTCGACCCGGACCGGGAACTCGACTGGGACTCGCCGCCCGAGGACGGCAAGTGGTTCTGGCCGCCCGAGCTGGTCTCCCTCTACGACACCCCGCTGTGGAAGCGGATGTCGCACGACCAGCGGCAGGAGCTGGCCCGGCACGAGGCCGCCTCGCTCGCCTCGCTCGGCATCTGGTTCGAGATCATCCTCATGCAGCTGCTGGTGCGGCACATCTACGACAAGCCCCCGACCAGCAACCACGTCCGCTACGCGCTCACCGAGATCGCCGACGAGTGCCGGCACTCGATGATGTTCGGCCGCATGATCACCTGGGGCAACGGCCCCGCCTACGCCGTACCGCGCAGGTACCACAACATGGCGCGCGTCCTCAAAAGCGTCTCCACGACGCCCGGTTCGTTCGCCGGGACGCTGCTGGGCGAGGAGATCCTCGACTGGATGCAGCGGCTGACCTTCCCCGACGAGCGCGTCCAGCCCCTGGTTCGCGGCGTCACCCGCATCCACGTCATCGAGGAGGCCAGGCACGTCCGTTACGCCCGCGAGGAGCTGCGCCGCCAGATGGTGACCGCGCCCCGCTGGGAACGCGAACTGGCCCGGCTCAGCTGCGGACAGGCGGCCCGCGTCTTCTCCGTCTGCTTCGTCAATCCCCAGGTGTACGAGAACGTGGGGCTCGACCGCCACGAGGCCGTCGCCCAGGTGAAGGCCAGCGGACACCGCACCGAGGTCATGCGGACGGGGGCCGGGCGGCTGACGGACTTCTTCGAGGACATCGGTGTCCTGAACGGGGTGGGACGCAGGCTGTGGAAGAGCTCGGGCCTGCTGGCCTGAGGGTGGATGCGCTTACGCTGGCCGGTATGACCCCTGCCGCGACCGCGCCGCCCAGCCGCGCGTACCGAAGGCTCAGCGTCGAGGAACGGCGTGCCCAGCTGATCGGGGCGGCGCTCACGCTCTTCGCCCACCGGCCCCCCGACGAGGTCTCGCTCGACGAGGTCGCGACGGTGGCCGGGGTGTCGCGCCCGCTGGTCTACCGCTACTTCCCCGGCGGGCGGCAGCAGTTGTACGAGGCGGCCCTGAGGTCGGCCGCCGAGCAGCTGAAGCTGTGCTTCGCCGAACCCGCCGAGGGCCCGCCGACCGAGCGCGTGACGCGCGTCCTCGACCGCTACCTGGCGTTCGTCGACGAGCACGACACCGGCTTCAGCGCCCTGCTGCGGGGCGGCAGCGTCGCCGAGACGTCCCGGACGGACACCATCGTCGACGAGGTGCGGCGGGCGGCGGCCGAGCAGATCCTGCTGCACCTGGGCCACGACGGGAACAGCGAACCCGCGCCCCGGATGGGCATGATGGTGCGCACCTGGATCGCGGCGGTCGAGGCGGCCTCGCTGATCTGGCTCGACGAGGGCAAGCGGCCGGACGCCTCCGAGCTGCGGGACTGGCTGGTCGACCAGTTCATCGGCCTCCTCGCCGTCACCTCTGCCTCGGACCCGCGGACCGCGTCCGCCGTGGCCGCGCTGCTTCCGCTGGAGACCGCGGAGGGCCCGGCCGGCCGGCTGGCGGACCGGCTGGCCCCGCTGGTCGGCGTCGCCGCGCATCTGCTGCCGCCGGACTGACCGGCCGGTCCGGCCCGCCCGATCGGTCAGACTGGCCCGGTGAGAAGCGAGAACACCGCCTTCGTCGGCGGCCCGCTGGACGGCCGGGTACTGCCCGTCCTCACCGGCGCGACCGGCCATCCGCCCCAGTGGTACGAGGTGCCGGTCCCGGACGCCGCCGGCGGGCCGCCCACCGTGTACGCGTACCGCAGGGTGCCCGCCGGTCACACGAAGCGGCTCGGCATCCAGCGGGGATGGATCTACGAGTACGCCCCCGGGGGCCGCGAACGCCGACGGCCCCGGTGGCCATGGTCGAAGCCGGGGGGCGGAGGCCAGGAACCGCCGCACTAGGATCGACCGTCTGGTCCCTGGGGGACGGTCACAAGGGGGGATGCGCCATGGAGGCGCCGCGTCAGGACGAGCCACGCCGCTTCGGCCCGTACACCGTGCTGGCGCGGGTGCGTGAGACGGCCGCCGCCGTGCAGTACCTCGCGCACGGGGCGGACGGGCGGGACCTCGTCGTGGTCACGGCCGCCAGGCCCGCGCTCGCCGCGCTGCCCGCCTTCCGGCACCGCTTCGAGGCGGAGGCCCGCATCGCGGACCGGCTGGCCGGGGGCTGGGTCGAGGAGCTGACCGGCTCCGGCACGGACGGCTCCGGCACGGACGAGGTGCCGTGGACCGCGTCGGCGTACGTGCCCGCGCTGACCCTGGCCGAGGCCATAGAGGCCGTCGGGCCGCTGCCCGAGCGTGCCGTGCGGATACTGGGCGCCGGCATCGCCGAGGTCCTCTCCCGCGTCCACGCCACCGGCGCCGTGCTGCACGGCCTCACGCCCGGGACGGTCCTGCTCGCCGAGGACGGCCCCCGGCTCACCGCGTTCGGCCCGCTGGGTGCGGCGGCCGAGGCGGAACGGGGTCCGGGTGGAGGGCTGTCCGTACGGCTCGGCTATCTGACCCCCGAACAGCTCGCGGGCGAGAAGGCGGGCCCGGCCTCGGACCTCTTCGTCCTCGGGCTGCTGCTCGCCTACGCGGCGACCGGGACCACCCCGCTGGCGGACGGCCCCCCGGCCGAGGCCGCCGAGCGCATCGCCCAGGCCGCCCCGGAACTCGGCGGCGTGCCCGCGGAGTTGCGCGACCTGGTCGCCCGCTGCCTGGCGAAGGACCCGGCCGACCGCCCCAGCGCGGGGACGGTGGCCGCCGAACTCGCCCTGGAGGGCGCGGCCGCCCTCGCCGCGGGCGGCTGGCTCCCGGACCGGCTGTCGGCGGCGGTGGCCGCGCAGGGCGTCCGGGCCGGGCAGGCGGCAGCCGGTGCCGCTCCCCCCGAGAAATCCCTGTCCGTCGAGAAAGCGTCTGTGGAGAACCCCGTGTCCGATCAGTATCCGGTGTCCGACGAGAACCCCTCGGACGCCCGGGGCGCGCACGCCCCGAAGTCGTACGGGGACGTCTGGGACGCCGTCGCGCCCGCACCTCGGCCGCCGGCGCCCGAGCCCGGCATACAGGACGCGGTGCCGCCGCATCACGCACCGGCTCCGGTACCGGAGTGGCAGCAGCCGGCCGTCGCCGGCGGCACAGTCCCGGACGCGTCCGCCCCGATCCCGGACACCCGCACCACACAGCTCGGGGCCATCGGCCACCAGGGGCAGCGGGCGCAGCAGAGCCCGCAGGCTCCTTGGCCGGACCAGTCCGCGTACGGGTACCCGCAGCCGCAACCGCAGCCCTCTTACCCGCACCAGGCGGTCCAGCCCCCGCAGCCCCTTCCCGTGCCGCTGCCTCCGGCGCCCGTCCCGAACGCCGCCCCGCCCGCCGAACCCCGGCGGACCGGGGTCAGCCGCCGCGGACTGCTGTTCGGGGTGGTGGGCGGCGTGGCCGGGCTGCTGGTCGGCGGCGGGACGCTGTACGCGGTCACCTCCGGCGACGACGACAAGCCCGGGCCCGCCCCCGAGCCCGCGCCTCCCAGCTCCGCCGGGCCCAGCGTCGCCGGGGTGGCCCCGACGCCGCGCTGGATCTACAACCACCCGGCCTCCGAACCGGTGCCCCTGACCGCCGCACTCGTGAAGGACCGGCTGCTGGTCCTCACCGACGACAGCCATGTCAGCGCCGTCGACCTGCGCACCGGCCGCCGGGTCTGGGAGAACGCGGACGGCGCCAAGGGGCAGGCCGCCCTGGCCGCGGGCGACGACCTGTGCTTCGTCGCGGGTCCGTCGGAGTTCCTGTGGTTCTCGTCGAAGGACGGCAAGGTCACTCACCGTGTCGCGTACGCCGACGGCTTCGAGGGCGCACCGGACCTGTCGGTGCGCACGCTGGTCGGTTCGGCCGGATCGGCCATCTGGTTCACCGGGTCGCACAAGGCCACCGTGAAGGCCCCCAAGCCCAAGAAGGGCGAGAAGCCCGGCAAGGACAGGCAGGTCGTCAAGTCGTACCTGTTCGGGTACGACATCGTGCAGCGCAAGGAGCTGTGGCGGACCCCGGTACCCAGCGGCCGAGGCCCGATCGCGCCCGTCTTCCGCCTGATCGCGATCCGGCCGGACGCCATCGTGGTGCGGCAGGACTCCCGGACGCTCGCCCCGGCCGCCCTGAAGGCCGCGAAGAAGAAGGGCGTCTTCCGCAGCTTCGACCGCGAGACCGGCAAGGCGCAGTGGAGCCGCAGGTTCGGGAACGTCGCCCTCGACGGAGCGGCCGTCGGTGACGAGGAGGGCACCATCTACGCGGCGGACGGCGCCAATCTGCGCGCCTTCGAGACGCCCGCCGGCAAGGCGAAGTGGACACTGAAGGGCACCCGCGGTTCCGTCTTCGGGCCCTCCCTCCCCTCGGGCGACCTTCTGTACACCACCAACCGCAACCAGGAAGTGGGGGCGGTCGACCCGGAGACCGGGAAGCCGAAGTGGCGGCGGTCCACGGAGGCGGCGGGCGAGAAGGCTCCCGTGGTCTCCGTCAGCGGCTCCGGCAACACGGTGCTCGCCGCGGACCCGGGCCAGGTCACCGCGTTCTCCGCCGCCGACGGCAAGCGGCTGTGGAAGTTCCAGGACATCGGCAACCAGGAACCGGCGGGTGAGACGGTCACCGCCGGCTACCAGGTCCTTGCCTACGACAGGACGGCGGTCGTCCGCCGCGGCCGTACCGTCTACGCGTTCCCGGTCGCCTGACCGCACCCGCGGCCGCCCGGCGGACGGGCCACCGCCTTCCGGGCGAATCCGGGGGCGGTGGCCCGCCGCCACGCCCGCGGGTTCTTGCATCGCCCCGCCATGAGTGAGCGTATGGACGAATTGCGCTCACTCATGGGGTAGTCGCACGATTCACCCCGGTTTTGGAGGTGATGTCGTGTCGTCGGGCACCCTGGTGCGTTCCTTCGGTACGGCGGCCCTGGCCGCCGTCGTCGTGGTCTCGCCGGCCACCGCCGTCGCGGCCCCCTCACCCGGCCCCGGGGAGTCCTCCGGCGCACCCGCCCTCCCCGGCCCCCCGGCCGGCGGTGTCGCCGGGCTGCTGGGCCGGCTGCAGCACCTCTACCAGCAGGCCGAAGAGGCCACCGAGACCTACAACGGCACGGCGGCGGAGCTGAAGAAGCGGGCCGCGAAGGCGAAGAAGCTCGACGCGGCCCTCGTCACCGCCCGCCGCTCGCTGGCCCGCGGCCGCGACGCCGCGGGGCGGCTGGCCCGCGAGCAGTACCAGGGCCGGTCCGACCTCTCCGTGTATCTGCGGCTGCTGCTGATGCGGGACCCCGAGGCCGCCCTGGTCCAGGGCCAGGTCATCCAGCGGCTGGCCGCCGGGCGGGCGGCGAGCGTGCGGCGGCTCGGCGCGGCCGAGAAGCGGGCCGACGAGCTGGCCAGGGAGTCCCGCAAGGTGCTGGCCGAGCAGCGGACCCTGGCCGCGCGGCAGAAGAAGGAACGCGACACCGTCCGGGCCCGGCTGAAGCAGGTGGAGGCGATGCTCGCCACGCTCTCCACGGACCAGCTCGCCGAAGTCTCCGGTCTCGCACGGAAGAACACGGCCGAGGCCCAGAGCGCCCTGGTCGCCTCCGGGGCGCTCTCCTCGTCCCGGCGGCCGTCCGCCCAGGGCGAGGAGGCCGTCCGGTACGCGGTCCGGCAGATCGGCAAGCCGTACGTATGGGGGGCGGAGGGCCCGGGTTCGTTCGACTGCTCCGGGCTCACCTCGCAGGCCTGGGCGAACGCCGGCCGCACCATTCCGCGCACCTCGCAGGAGCAGTGGCGGCAGCTGACCCGGGTGCCGATGAACGCGCTGCGCCCCGGCGACCTGGTGGTCTACTTCCCGAAGGCGACCCATGTGGCGCTGTACATCGGCAACGGCCTGGTGGTGCAGGCGCCCCGGCCCGGCACCAGTGTGAAGGTCTCCCCGGTGGCGTCCAACCCGGTGCTCGGCGCGGTGCGGCCCGACCCGGACGGCTCGCCGCTGGCCTCGTACAAGGGCCCCGAACTGCCCGACGGCGCGACGGACGGCTCCGACGAGGGGTACGGGGCCTCCTCGGCCCCGGCCTCGTGAGGCCGGGGCGGAGGAGGGGGCCGCGGCGTCAGGCGGCCGGGCCCGCCACCGAGGCGAGGTAGGCGTTCGCCTTCTCCGGCTCGAAGAAGAAGTTCTCGAAGTCCGCCGGGTCGTTGAAGCCGTTGGCGAAGCGGTCCGCGACCGGCTGGAGCTGCCCGGCCGCCCCGATGAGGTTCAGCACGTGCTCCGGCGGGACGCCGAGCATCGCGTTGGTCCACTTCGTGACGTGCTGGGCGGTGTCCCAGTAGCGGTCGAAGGCGGCCTGCATCCACGCCTCGTCGAACTCCCGGTCGCCGTGCTCGACGATCGCCTCCAGATAGGCGGCGGCGCACTTGGAGGCCGAGTTGGACCCCTGGCCGGTGATCGGGTCGTTGGCGACGACCACGTCCGCCACGCCGAGCACCAGACCGCCGCCGGGCAGCCGGCCGACCGGCTTGCGGACGGTGGGGGCGTACCGGCCGGCGAGGGTGCCGTTGGCGTCGGTCAGTTCGACCTTGGTGGCGCGGGCGTATTCCCAGGGGGTGAACCGCTCCATCAGCTCCAGGGTCTTCGCCAGGTGCTCGGAGGGGTCCTTGATGCCCTGGAACGCGTCGAGCGGCCCGCCCGGGACGCCCTCCCAGAACAGGATGTCGGCGCGGCCCGAGGTGGTCAGGGTCGGCATCACGAAGAGCTCGCCGACGCCCGGGACCAGGTTGCAGCGGACCGCGTCGAACTCCGGGTGCTCCGGGCGCGGGCCCATGCCGTGGACGTACGCGACGGCCAGCGCGCGCTGCGGGGCGTCGTACGGCGAACGGGACGCGTCCCGGCCGAACATCGAGACCAGCTCGCCCTTGCCCGCCGCGACCAGCACCAGGTCGTAGGCGCGGGAGAAGTAGTCCAGGTCCGAGACGGCCGCGCCGTGGATGACGAGCTGTCCGCCGCGCTGGGCGAAGGTCTCCATCCAGCCGGCCATCTTGACGCGCTGGTCCACGGACTGGGCGTACCCGTCGAGCCTGCCGACCCAGTCGACGGCCCGCGAGGAGTCGGGGGCGGCGACCGAGACGCCGAGCCCCTCGATGCGCGGGGCCTGCGACTCCCAGAAGTTGAGCCGGAGGTCCCGCTCGTGCTGGAGCGCGGTGTGGAACATGCACTGCGTGGACATGACCCGGCCGGAGCGGATCTCGTCGGCGGTGCGGTTGGACATGAGGGTGACTTCGTACCCCTTGGACTGCAGTCCGAGGGCGAGCTGGAGCCCGGACTGACCGGCTCCGACTATGAGTATCTTCCGCATCGCGGTTCTCCGTTGTGTGGTGCTGGGGGAGGTGGGGGGCTACGCGGGGCTGACGTCGAGGGCGTGGCCGACGAGGGCCAGCAGGGACTCGACGACCGTGATCCGGTTGCGCGCGTCCATGATCATGACGGGGACGTGGGCGGGCACGGTCAGGGCCTCCCGGACGTCGTCGGCCTCGAAGCCCGGCGTTCCCTCGAAGTGGTTGACGGCCACGATGTACGGCAGTCCGCAGCTCTCGAAGTAGTCGAGGGCGGGGAAGCAGTCGGCGAGGCGGCGGGTGTCGGCCATGACGACGGCACCGATCGCGCCGCGCACCAGGTCGTCCCACATGAACCAGAACCGCTGCTGGCCCGGTGTGCCGAAGACGTACAGCACGAGGTCGTCGTCGAGCGTGAGCCGGCCGAAGTCCATGGCGACGGTCGTGGTGGCCTTGTCCGGGGTGGCGCCGAGGTCGTCGGTGTCCTCGCTCGCCCGGGTCATCATGGCCTCGGTCTGCAGCGGGGTGATCTCGGAGACCGAGCCCACGAACGTGGTCTTGCCGACGCCGAAGCCGCCCGCAACCACGATCTTCGTGGCGATGGGGGCCCGGGTGCGGTCCAGTTCCCAGGGCTGGAGCTTCTCCTCGGGCCGGTCCGCCGGGCCCGGCTGCCGCGGGGCGAACAGCGGCGACTCAGAGACGACGGAGTCCATCGAGCACCCTTTCGAGCAGTGCGCGGTCGGGCTGGCCGGTGCCGTGACCGGTCCCGTACACGCGGATCTTTCCCTGGTCGGCCAAGTCGCTGAGCAGCACCCGGACCACGCCGAGCGGCATCTTCAGCAGCGCCGAGATCTCCGCGACCGTGCGCATCCGGCGGCAGAGCTCGACGATGGCCCTGAGCTCCGGCATCAGGCGGGACGCCAGGTTGCCGTTGGTGAGTTCGCGGCGCTCCTCGGGAGCCTCCAGCGCGGCGACGAACGTCTCGACGAGCAGGACGTGCCCGAAGCGGGTGCGGCCGCCGGTGAGCGAGTACGGGCGGACCCGCGCGGGCCGTTTGCCGGCCCCTCGTACGGGAAGCCTGCGGGCGGGTCCGGCAGCGGTGTCGCTCACTGGGTGCTCTCCATCGATGTGCGCAGTTCCCTGCGGAGTTCGGGGGTGAGTACGTGTCCGGCACGGCCGACGAACAGCGCCATGTGGTACGCGATGACGCTCATGTCGCAGTCGGGTGCGGCGTGCACCCCGAGCAGTGATCCGTCGCTGATCGACATGACGAAGACGCTGCCCTCGTCCATCGCGACCATGGTCTGCTTGACGCCGCCGCCCTCCATCAGCTTCGCGGCGCCGGCGGTGAGGCTGCCGATGCCGGAGACGATGGTCGCCAGGTCGGCGCTGGAGCCGCGCGGTCCGCTCTGCGGACCCGGCTCGGCGGCGGTGCGGTGGCCGGGGTCGGAGGACAGCAGCATCAGCCCGTCGGACGAGACGACGGTGACCGAGTGGACCCCTGGCACCTCCTCCACCAGATTGCTCAGCAGCCAGTGCAGGTTCCGGGCCTCGGTGCTCAGCCCGCATGTGCTGGGCGCAGTCAACTGCGTGCCTCCTCGACTGTGTCCCCCGTCTCTCCGGTCCGGCCGTCGCTACGGCCTGCCGGCTCGGCGTGTTCGGTACGTGTGGTGCTCCCGGCCGGCCCGGCGCCTTCGGCGAGCTCGGCCTCGACGTCCCGGCGGCCGTCCTTGGCGCCCTGGTGGAAGCCGCCGAGCCGGCGCCGCAGCGCCTCCCTGTCGACGCTCCCCCGGCGCTCGGCGGCGGGCGCCCCGGCGGGCCGGACGACCTTGGGGGTCCGCTTGGGCAGCCCCTTGGCGGTGACGGAACCGGTCTCCGCCCTACGGGGACCGGGGACGGCGCCCGCGGCTTCCACCGGCGCGGGGGCGGACGCCGGCGCGGGGGCGTCCGCCGGGGCGGGGGCTTCCACCGGGGCGGGGGCTTCCACCGGCGCGGGGGCCTCGGGTGTCACGGGGGCCGGGTCCGCGTGCGGCGCCTCGTCGGCGGCGCGCTCATGGCGGTCGGGGCCGACGGCGTACGGGCCGACGGCGGGCGCGGGTGCGTCCTCCGCCTTCGGCGGCCGGGGCAGGCGGACCTGGAGGGTGGCCTCGGGATCGGTCTCGTCGGCGGGGCCAGTCTCCGGCGCGGGCTTCGGCCTGGTGGCCGCTCCGGTCCCGGCGGCCGCCCCGGTTCCAGCCGCCCCGGGCTCGGGGGCCGCCCCGGGCTCGGGCGTGGGACCCGCCTCGGAGGTAGCACCCGGCTCGGGTACGGCCCCCGGCTCGGGCACGGCGT
This sequence comes from Streptomyces sp. NPDC019224, assembly GCF_040632605.1. Classification (NCBI taxonomy): domain Bacteria; kingdom Bacillati; phylum Actinomycetota; class Actinomycetes; order Kitasatosporales; family Streptomycetaceae; genus Streptomyces; species Streptomyces sp. NPDC019224. The sequence continues at coordinate 49,862 of NZ_JBEYCF010000042.1, forward strand.
CCGCCTCGGGTACGGCCCCCGGCTCGGGCACGGCACTCGCTTCGAGCGTCCTCGCGGGCTCGTCGGCCGCAGGTGCCCCGGCCTGCTCCTCCGTCGCGGCTCCGGCCGCCCGCGCCTCCTCCGGCGGCTGCGCCGCCCCCGCCTCCGCGAGCGCCCGTTCCGCCGCCGCGATCATCGGGTCCTCGGAGGTCGCCTCGGAGCGTCCCGGCAGGGTGTTGGAGTTGGCCTCGGCGACCGAGCCCGGCAGATTGAGCGTGGGCGCGTCGCCGGGTGCGGTGACCGGCGGCGGGGTCGCGGTCGGGAGCGTCTTGGGCAGCAGGGCCTCGGGGAGCACGACGACCGCGGTCACCCCGCTCCCCTTCTGCTCGCGCAGCTCCACCCGTACGCCGTGACGGGCGGCGAGCAGCGAGGTCACCTGGAGGCCGAGCCCGGCCCCGTCCGCGTTCTGCTCGCCGGCCTCGAAGAGCGTCGGGTCGGCCAGGCGGGTGTTCAGCTCGCCCATCCGTACGGAGGACATGCCGATGCCCTCGTCCTGGACGGAGAGCATCACCTCGCCGCTCTCCAGGAGCCAGCCGGAGAGCTGGACGTGGGAGTCGGGCGGGGAGAACGAGGTGGCGTTCTCCAGGAGTTCCGCGACCAGGTGGCTGAGGTCGTCGGCGGCGAATCCGGCGACCTGGGCGTGCGGCGGGAGGGACTGGATGGTGACCCGCTCGTACCGCTCGATCTCGCTGACGGCGGCGCGCAGGACGTCGACCAGCGGGATCGGGCCGGGGTGACCGTGGCCGTGCTCCGCGCCGGCGAGGACCAGCATGTTCTCGCTGTGGCGGCGCATGACCGTGGCCATGTGGTCGAGCTTGAAGAGGGTGCCGAGCCGTTCCGGGTCCTGCTCGCGCTCCTCCAGGGACTCGATGACGCCGAGCTGCCGTTCGACCAGGCCGAGGGTGCGCAGCGAGAGGTTGACGAAGGTGTGGTGGACGGTGTTCTTCAGCTTCTCCAGCTGGGCCGTCAGGTCGGCCGCCCGCACCTGGAGTTCGGCGCGCTGGACCATGAGGGCCTCGCGGCCGGCGATCAGCTCGGCGCGCTCGGTCTCCAGGCTCTCGAAGCGGCCGTTGAACTCCTGGAGCAGCCCCTGCAACTGGCCGTGCAGGGCGTTGACGGAGCGGACGGCCTGGGCGAACTCGTCGTTGCGGCCGGTGTAGCGGACCGGTTCGGCGGTGGCGGGTTCGGCGGCGAGCCGGGCGGCGCCGATCCGCAGCACGGCGAGCGGCTGGGTGAGGGTGCGGGCGACGGCGGTGGAGACCGCGACGGCGACGAGCAGGCAGCCGCCGAGGAGCGCGATCCGCAGTTCGAGCGCGGTGACGTCGTCGTCGCGCAGCTGTTCCAGCCGCTGGACCTGGGTGGTGCCGAGCGCGGACTCCACCGAGCGCATCCGGTCGACGCGGGCGGAGAGGGCCGCGGCGACCTTCTTGCTGCTGATCTTCAGGTCGGAGTCGGACAGTTCGGGGCGGTCGGTCAGCTCGGCGAGGTACTTCTCGGCGCTGTTGACCTCGGGGCCGGTGACGGTGGAGGCCAGCTTGTCGCGGGCGGTGGCGCCGGCGGACTGGTCGAAGTCGGCGAGCGCGGAGAGTTCACCGACCCGGGCCCGCTGGGCGGCGGCGCTCAGCGCGTCGCGGGTGCGGTCCTCCTTGGTCTCGCCCTCGTCCCGGGGCTGGAGGGGGAGGCCCGTGAACGGGTCGGTCTGCGGGGGCGCCGGCTCCGGGCGGGGCACGGCGAGCGCGGCGAGCAGCAGCCCGCGGGCGGCGGAGGCCTGTTCGGTGGCCCGGCCGAGCTCCTGCGGCGTGCGGGTCGCCTCGGCGGCGCGCGGCGGGGTGTCGCGGGCGAGCTCGTCGGCGAGGCCGTGGAGTTTGGCGATGACCTCGGAGTACGCCTGGTGGGCCTCCAGCGCCGTGCCCTTGCCGCTGACGGCGTCCCGGCGCAGGGAGGGGATGGTGGACAGGTCGCGCAGCAGGTCGGCCGGGGCCGCCTCCCGGATCTCGTCCACCTGCTGGTCGACGCGGGTCTCCCGGCTGCCCGGCTCGCCCTCCCGGCCGCCCGCGATGTACGCGGTGACCTCGTCGCGTTCGTCGGCGAGGGAGTGGGCCAGGGAGATGGCCTGCTGGTTCAGCTCGGCGAGGGTGATCAGGTTCTGCGAGTCGGTGAGGTCGGACGAGGCGGCGAGGATGGCCGGCGTCCCCGCCGCTATGACGGTGATCCCGACGACGGCGACACCCGCGACCAGCCGGCTGCGGACGCGTACGGTGCGACCGCCCTCGGCCGGGGCCGTCGGCGCCGCCCCGGAACCGCTGTTGCTGCCGCCCTTGCTCCGAGGCCGCTTCTTCTGCACCGGTGCTCGCATTCTTGACTCGTCCGCCCTTGAAGCAGAGGTGACGCACGGTCACATGAACGAGCGTCCCGCCCCCCTGGTACGGCTTCCGACCATTCCAGTGCTTTTGGGAAGGAGACGCGCATCAACCGCTCCGCCACTCGAACGAGTGAACATCACTCCCGAGTTGGCGAACAAGTCTCCCCCAGCGGGTTCCGGCGCCGGGTGCGGACACCGGCTGGAAGTTCCGGGCGGGCTTTGGCAGGATCCCCGCCCGCACTCCCGGGCGGAGCGCCTCCTTCCGCCTCGGCGGACGGCCTGACCTGCCGGTACGCACCAATCCCGGTGCCGTGCAGGCGCGGTGAAGGCATCGTGCAGACTGGCCGCATGCGTATCGAGCTCGCGACCGCCGCCGGCGCCCCCGGGCGCCCGAACGAGGACTGGACGGCCACCGTCCTCCCTGCTTCAGGTCGGGGCGGAGGGCTGGTGCTGCTCGACGGTGTCACCCCGCCGAGGGACGACGCCGGTTGTGTGCACTCGGTTCCGTGGTTCACGGCGAGGCTGGGCGGGGCGCTGGTCGAACTGTCCGGTTCGCGGCGCGATCTGACCTTGCGGGAGATCCTCGCGGAGTCCATCCGGCGCACCGCGGACAGCCACCGCTCCACGTGTGACCTTTCTCACGCACGTACGCCGCAGGCGACCGTCGTCGTGGCGCGTTGGGACGAGGCCGAGGTCGAGCACCTGGTGCTGTCCGATTCGGTACTGCTGCTCGAGTCGCCCGCCGGGGAGGTCCGCGCGGTGCTGGACGACCGGCTCGGCCGGCTGCCGCCGGAACTGCTGGTGTCGGACACGGTGGCCGACGCCCGGGCGCGCAACAAGGAGGGCGGCTTCTTCACGGCCGCCGCCGATCCGGCCGTGGCGGAGCGCGCGGTCACCGGGCGGACGCCGCGCGCCGGTGTGCGGGCGCTGGCGGCGCTGACGGACGGGGCGAGCCGCTGGACGGAGATGTTCGGCGCGGGCGACTGGGCGGCGTGCCTCGGGGTGCTGGAGAAGGAGGGCCCGCAGGGGCTGATCGACCGGGTCCGCGCCCTGGAGGACGCGGACACGGAGCGTGAGCGCCTGCGGGGCAAGACCCACGACGACGCGACGGCGGTCTACGCCCGGTTGTGAGGCGCCACGTGGCCCGCCACCGCTCTCAGTCCTCGGCGCGGGCGTTCAGCTGGTGCAGCAGCCGGGCCAGTTCGGCGACCTCGGCGCGGTCCCAGTCGGCGAGCTTGCGGACATAGCGGTCGCGGCGGGCGTCGCGGACGCTCCGGAAGCGGGCGAGGCCCTCTTCGGTGAGGTGGACGAGGAAGGCGCGTCCGTCGGCGGGGTCGGGCTCGCGCGCCACCAGTCCGAGGGCTTCCAGGGCGCGGAGCTGACGGCTCATGGTGGCCTTGCCGACCCCGAAGTACGCGGCGAGATCGGTGGCCCGCTGCCGGCCGGCGGATTCCAGGCGTACGAAGAGGCCGTAGGCGGCGGCTTCCAGTTCGGGGTGCACCTCGCGCGCCATCTCACCGGAGTTGGCCCGCGCGCGGCGCAGGAAGACGGCCAGCTCCAGCTCCAGGGCGAGAAATTCGTGGTCCACACCACTTTCTCCGGTTGCGCCGGGTTCACGCCCGTTTTCGCTCCCGTGCACGTCAACACCGTTCATGAGCTTTCCCGCCGATGAAAGTTTCCTTCGCCGCCGGTCATCGCCGCAGCTCGGTCATTATTTCGTAGGCGTAGACCAACGGCACCGCCCAGGCCCTCTTCCGCCACCCGGGTCTACGTGCGTAGCGTCATGCGTGGCATGTTCATACCATGGCGTGCCGCCGGGGTCGCCGCGGGGCGCCCCCCGGGTCAGCAGATCCCCCCACTGAGGCCTCGGAGGCACGCAATGCCCGTGCACAGATCCGGTTCCAAGAAGGCCCGCCGCTCGCGCTTCGCGGCGGCCGGCACTCTGCTCGCAGCTCTCTCCCTCCTCATCGCCCTCCCCGGCACGTCGAACGCGGCGGCCGGCAAACCCACCGCACCCGCCCGCGGCACCGCCAGCATGGGCATGGGCGTCATCGCCCATGACGGCAACGGCAAGGGCGAGGCGCCGGCCGGCACCCTCGCCGCCCAGACCGAGGGCGTGGACGTCAGCAGCCACCAGGGCAACGTCGCCTGGTCCACGCTGTGGAACAGCGGCGTCAAATGGGCCTACACCAAGGCCACCGAGGGCACGTACTACACGAACCCCTACTTCGCCCAGCAGTACAACGGCTCGTACAACGTCGGGATGATCCGCGGCGCGTACCACTTCGCCACGCCCGACACCACGAGCGGCGCCGTCCAGGCCAACTACTTCGTGGACCACGGGGGCGGCTGGTCCAGGGACGGCAAGACCCTGCCGGGCGTGCTCGACATCGAGTGGAACCCGTACGGCGCGCAGTGCTACGGCAAGACGGCGGCTCAGATGGTCTCGTGGATCCGTGACTTCGTGAACACGTACAAGGCGCGCACCGGACGGGACGCGGTCATCTACACCGCGACCAGCTGGTGGCAGGCCTGCACGGGCAACAACGCGAGCTTCGGCACGACCAACCCCCTGTGGGTGGCCCGGTACAGCAGCACGGTCGGCACGCTCCCGGCCGGCTGGGGCTTCTACACGATCTGGCAGTACACCTCGTCCGGCCCGACGGTGGGCGACCACAACCACTTCAACGGCGCCCTCGACCGCGTACAGGCACTCGCCAACGGATAGCGGCGGCCCTTCGCCCTGCGGAGCCCGGTGACGCACCCCGTCGCCGGGCTCCCTCGCGCCCACGGCCCTGACCAGGCACTTCCCGCGCAGGCCGGAACGCCACCCCGCTATACAACGGGCGTATACCTCGCGTGTACAGTCGCCACTCCAGGCCGAACACCAGTGCGGCCCATCACCTGAAGGAGTGGCACGCCGTGCCCAGTAAGAGGAAGTCGATCGGCACGGGGTTGGCCGTCACCCTTGTGACAGCGCTCACGCTGACGCTGAGCGGCTGCTCGATGGAGACCACAGCGCCCGGCTCGGCCCGCGCCGACGCCGCGTCGGACGCCAAGGGGTCGTTCGGCCCGGTGGACTGCCGCAAGGCCAAGTGCATCGCCCTGACCTTCGACGCGGGCCCGGCCGATGACACGCCCCACCTGCTGGACATCCTCAAGGAGAAGAAGGTCCACGCGACGTTCTTCCTGCTCGGCAAGAACCACGTCAGGAAGCACCCCGACACCGTCCGCCGCCTCGCGGCGGAGGGGCACGAGATCGCCAACCACACCTGGTCGCACGAGATCCTCACGGACAAGAAGCCCGCCGAGATACGGGCCGAGCTGGAGAAGACGCAGAACGCGATCGCGGAGATCACCGGCAGGAAGCCGCGGCTGATGCGCCCGCCCCAGGGCCGCACCGACGACACCGTCTCGGAGATCAGCAAGGATCTCGGGCTCTCCCAGATCCTGTGGAGCGCCACCGCCAAGGACTACTCGACGACCGACTCCGCGCTGATCGAGAAGCGGATACTCGACCAGGCGAGCAGGGACGGCATCATCCTGCTGCACGACATCTACAAGGGCACGGTGCCCGCGGTGCCCGGCATCATCGACGCGCTGAAGAAGCAGGGCTACACGTTTGTGACGGTCCCCCAGCTGATGGCGCCCGCCGAGCCGGTGCCGGGCACGGTCTACCGCCCCTGACCGGGTTACGGGGAACGGCCCGCCTCCCCCCGAGGGGGAGCCGGGCCGCCCGCGGACGGGACCTCCGCCACGCCGCTACGCCGCGGCCGGAATCCTGTGCTCCGCCGTGGCCGGGGCGAGGGCGATCTCCAGGACCTGGCGGACGTCGGTGACCGGGTGGACCTCCAGGGTCTCCAGCACCTCGGCCGGCACGTCGTCCAGGTCGGCCTCGTTCCGCTTGGGGATCACCACGGTGGTGATCCCCGCGCGGTGGGCGGCCAGCAGCTTCTGCTTCAGCCCGCCGATCGGCAGCACCCGTCCGGTCAGCGAGACCTCACCCGTCATCGCCACGTCCGTACGGACCAGCCGCCCGGACAGCAGCGAGGCCAGCGCCGTCGTCATCGTGATGCCCGCGCTCGGGCCGTCCTTGGGGACCGCGCCCGCCGGGAAGTGGATGTGCGTGCCGCGGTCCTTGAGGTCCGCGACCGGCAGTTCCAGTTCCGCGCCGTGCGACCTGAGGAAGCTCAGCGCGATCTGCGCCGACTCCTTCATGACGTCACCGAGCTGACCGGTGAGGGTCAGTCCGGACGCCCCCGTCTCCGGGTCGGCCAGCGACGCCTCCACGAAGAGGACGTCCCCACCGGCCCCCGTCACCGCGAGCCCGGTGGCCACTCCCGGCACCGCGGTACGGCGCTCGGCCGGGTCCTGGGCGGACTCGGGCACGTGGTGCGGGCGGCCGATGAGACCGCGCAGGTCGTCCGCGCCCACCGTGAACGGCAGTTCGCGGTCGCCCAGTTCACTCTGGGCCGCGACCTTGCGCAGCAGCCGGGCGACGGCCCGCTCCAGGTTCCGTACACCGGCCTCCCGGGTGTACTCGCCGGCCAGCTTGCGCAGCGCCGGCTCGTCGAGCGTGACCTCGTCCTTCTCCAGGCCGGCCCGCTCCAGCTGGCGCGGGAGCAGGTGGTCGCGGGCGATGACGACCTTCTCGTCCTCGGTGTAGCCGTCGAGCCTGACCAGCTCCATGCGGTCGAGCAGCGCCTCCGGAATGGCCTCCAGGACGTTGGCGGTGGCCAGGAAGACCACGTCGCTGAGGTCGAGTTCGACCTCCAGGTAGTGGTCGCGGAAGGTGTGGTTCTGCGCGGGGTCGAGCACTTCGAGGAGGGCTGCGGCCGGGTCGCCCCGGAAGTCGGAGCCGACCTTGTCGATCTCGTCGAGCAGGACGACCGGGTTCATCGAACCGGCCTCCTTGATGGCGCGGACGATGCGCCCGGGCAGCGCCCCGACGTACGTACGCCGGTGGCCGCGGATCTCCGCCTCGTCCCGGACGCCGCCGAGCGCGACGCGGACGAACGTGCGGCCCATGGCGTGCGCGACGGACTCCCCGAGCGAGGTCTTGCCGACGCCGGGCGGTCCGACGAGGGCCAGCACCGCGCCGCCGCGCCGCCCGCCGACGACGCCGAGCCCGCGGTCGGCCCGCCGCTTGCGCACCGCGAGGTACTCGGTGATGCGCTCCTTCACGTCCTGGAGGCCCGCGTGTTCGGCGTCGAGGATCTCCTGGGCGGCCTTGATGTCGTACGCGTCCTCGGTCCGCTCGGTCCAGGGCAGTTCGAGGACGGTGTCGAGCCAGGTCCTGATCCAGGAGCCCTCAGGGCTCTGGTCGGAGGCGCGCTCCAGCTTCTCGACCTCCTTGAGCGCGGCCTCGCGGACGTGCCCGGGCAGCTCGGCGGCCTCGACGCGGGCCCGGTAGTCGTCGGACTCGTCCTCCGGATCGCCGTTGAGCTCGGAGAGCTCCTTGCGTACGGCGTCGAGCTGGCGCCGCAGCAGGAACTCGCGCTGCTGCTTGTCGACGCCCTCCTGGACGTCCTTGGCGATGGACTCGGCGACGTCCTGCTCGGCGAGGTGCTCGCCGAGCCACTGGATGGCGAGCTTCAGCCGGGCGACCGGGTCGGCGGTCTCCAGCAGGCGCACCTTCTGGGCGGTGGTGAGGAAGGGGGAGTACCCGGAGTTGTCGGCGAGCGCGGAGACGCCCTCGATCTGCTGGACCCGGTCCACGACCTGCCAGGCGCCGCGCTTCTTCAGCCAGCTGGTGGCGAGCGCCTTGTACTCCTTGACCAGTTCGGCGACGGCCCCGGGCAGGGGGTCGGGGACGGAGACGTCGACCCGGACCCCTTCCACCCAGAGCGCGGCGCCCGGCCCGCTGGTGCCCGCTCCGATCCTGACCCGGTCGCGGCCCCGGATGAGGGCGCCCGGGTCACCGTCGGAGAGCCGTCCCACCTGCTCGACGGTCCCGAGGACCCCGATCCCGGTGTACGTACCGTCGATGCGCGGGACGAGCAGCACCTCGGGCTTGCCCCCGCCCTCCCGGGCGGCGGCCTGAGCGGCCTCGACGGCGGCGCGCACCTCGGCGTCCGACAGGTCCAGCGGCACCACCATTCCCGGCAGCACGACCTCGTCGTCGAGCGGCAGCACGGGCAGGGTGAGCGGTGTGACGGCGTTGGACTCAGTAGCCATGATCTCCCCTTCGGCAGTCAAGTTGAGCTATGAAGACTCAATGGTTGTGAGCGGCTCGATGTTCCCCAACGGGTGTTCGCTCTGAGCGATCGGATCGCCGGGTGGGCGGACCTCCCAGGGCCGTGGCACACCGGCGTCGACCGCCTGCGCGAGGATGGCGCGGGCCCGGCGTGAACCGGACGGTGCCCGGTCTCCGATAGAGGGGGTGTGAGCCACTTGGGCCCCTCGGGGGACGACCGGAGCGACGAGGCGCTGCTGCGTGCCGTCGCGCAGGGGGACACGGCCGCCCTGGCCGCGTTCTACGACCGGCATTCCGGCTGGCTGCTCGCCCGGCTGAGCCGCCGGTGCCCGGACGCGGAGACCGTGCGGGAGGTCGTGCAGGACACCTTCCTGACGGTCTGGCGTTCGGCCGCCGCGCACCGGGGCGCCGAGGCCGGCGGCTGGCTCTGGGTGATCGCCGCCCGGCGCCTGGTCGACGCCCAGCGGACCCGGGCGCGGACGGAACGCGCGGCAGCCGCCGAACAGGCGGGCGACTCCCGCTGGGCCGCCCCCGCGCCATCCGCCGAGGACCGGGTCCTGGCGGGTCTGGAGTACGGGGACGTGGGCGCCGCCCTCGACCGGATCTCGCCCGAGCTCCGGGAGGTCCTGAAGGCGACGGTGGTCGACGGCCTGACCACCAGGGAGGCCGCCCGGCTGCTCGGCATACCGGAGGGCACGGTCAAGACCCGGGCGCTGCGGGCCCGCCGCGAGCTGCGCGCCGCCCTCGACCGCCTGGTCGCGGAGAACGGCCCCCTGGGAGGGACGGCATGACGACGTGGCACGTGACGGACGATCTGGTTCTGCGGTACGCGGAGGGCTCGGCCCCGGAGACGGACGCCTGGTCCGTGGAGAAGCACGTCGAGTCCTGTACCGGATGCGCGGAGCGCGTGTCGGCGGCGGTACGCGGCCGGGGGGCGGCGATGGTGCTGGACGAGGTCCGGGCGGCGGTGCTCGCGGGCGCCGCCGCCGAGCCGGTCCGGGTCGCGGGCGGATGGCGGGTGCGCGGGGCGGGTGCGTGGCGCCGGGTGTCCGGCGTCGGCGCGCGGCGTCCGGCGCCTCGCGCCCACCGGATCGGCCGGATGCTCTGGGCGGCCGGGCCCGCGGTGCGGGGGCCGTGGACGAGCGCGCTGCTGCTGGTGGCGTGCGCGGCCGTGGCGCTGGCGTACGGGGGCGGGCTCGGCGAGGCGGCGCGGCCGCTGCTTCTCGTCGTCGCGCCGGTGCTGCCGCTCGCCGGGGTCGGTTTCTCGTACGGGCGCTCCGCCGACCCGATGCACGAGATCATCGCCGCGTCCCCGCGTGGCGGGCTGCGGCTGCTGCTGATCAGGACCGCCGCGGTGCTCGGGGCGACCGTGCCGGTGCTCGGACCGGCCTGGGCCGTACTGCCCGCGTCGGCGGGCACGCCGGGGGCGCTGTCCTGGCTGCTGCCGGGGCTCGCCCTGACGCTGGCGGCGCTGGGTCTCGGCTCGTACGTGGGGTGCCGCGCCGGGGCCTGGACCGTCGCGGCGGCCTGGCTGGCGGCCGTCACCGTACCGGGCCTCGGAGCGTCACCGTCCGCGCTCGCCGAGGCGGCACGTACGGCCACCCGCTTCTTCACCGGACCTTCCGCACAGGGCGCCTGGGCGGCGGCGGCCGTGCTCTGCGCGGGGCTGCTGGCCCTGCGCCGCCGATCCTTCGACCATCTGGAGACGTCATGAGCGTGATCGCGTGAACAGCACCGTCAAGGTGTCGGGGCTGACGGTGCGGCACCGCCGCAGGACCGCCCTGGACGCCGTGGACCTCGACTTCGGGCCCGGTGTGCACGGGCTCCTGGGCCCCAACGGGGCGGGCAAGACCTCGCTGATCCGCGTCCTGTCCACGGCCGCCGCGCCGGACGCCGGCCGGATCGAGCTGCTGGGCACCGAGGTGGGCGCGGCGTCGGACCACCGCGGCCGGGCCGCGGTCCGGCGCAGGCTGGGTTATCTGCCGCAGGAGTTCGGCCACTACCCGGGGTTCACCGTCCGCGAGTTCGTCGCCTATGTGGCGTGGCTCAAGGAGATGGACGGCGCCCGGACGGCGGCCGCCGTCGAGCGCGCCGTGGAGCGCGTGGGCCTGGCGGACCGGATCGACTCCCGGATGAAGACGCTGTCCGGCGGCATGGTCCGGCGCGTCGGGATCGCCCAGGCGATCGTCAACGAACCGGAGCTGCTGCTGCTGGACGAGCCGACCGCCGGGCTCGACCCGGAACAGCGCGTCGAGTTCCGCGCCCTGATGCGGGACCTCGGGGAGCACTCCACGGTCATCCTCTCCACCCACCTCGTCGAGGACGTGGTGGCGGCCTGCGAGGACGTGGCCCTGATCGAGGCGGGCCGCGTCGCGTACCGGGGTACGACGCGCGAACTGGCGGCGCTCGGCGCGGACGGTGGCCCGGACGCGCTCGGCGGCAGCCCGATCGAGCGCGGGTACACGGCGGCCCTGCGCTCCCACCGGGCGACGGCGGGTGCCCGGTGACCCTCACCGAAGCCCCCGCGCGGCGGGGAGCCGCCGGTCCGGCGCTCCCCGTCCTGCGGGCCGAGGCGCGGCGCGGCATCGCCCCGTGGACCGGGCTGTCCACGGCGCTCATGCTCGGCGTGACCATGGCCGCGAAGGCCGACGACTGGCAGGGCGACTGGATCGAGACCCAGAGCCTCCTGCACTCCGGTGCCACCCTGCTCGCCGGCCCGCTGGTGGCGGCCGCGGCCTGCTGGCAGGGCGCCCGCGACCACCGGCGCTCGACCGATGAGCTGTGGCGCTCCACGCCGCGTGCGCGGTGGCAGCGGTTGGCGATGGCCGCGTTGCCGCTCGCGCTGTGGGCGGTCGCCGGGTACGCGGTCGCGCTGGCCGGGGCGCTGCTGGCCACCTGGCCGTACGCGGGCGGCGGCGGCCCGCTCCTCTCCCTCGTCGTGGTGGACGGCGCCTTCCTGGCGGCCGTGGCGCTGCTCGGGTTCGCCGCCGGTGTGCTGTGCCGGTGGCGGCTGTCCCCGCCCGTGGTCGCCGCGCTGATGTACCTGGTGCTCGGGGTGCCCAGCTACTCGGAGTCCCCGGCGCGGTACCTCGACCCGGCTGTGAACATCGCACTGGACGACAGCCTCCCCGTGTGGTGGTACGCCCCCGCCATGACGGTGTGGACCTTGGGACTCGCGGCCGCCGCGCTCACCGCCCTTGCGGCCCGGCGCCGGCTCGCCGCCCTCGTGCCGCTCGCCGTGGCGGCCGCCGTCGCCCCGCTGATCGTGTCCACGGGCGACGGCCTGTTCCGGGACGACCCGGCGGCCGGCCGCCTCGTCTGCACGGAGGGGAGCCCGCAGATCTGCCTGGGCGGGCGTCAGGAGCACCTGCTGCCCCAGGTCGCCGAGGCGCTGTCGGGGCTGACCGGGCGGCTGGAGGGGGTGCGGGGCGCGCCTGAGCGTTACGTCGCGCGGCTGCCCCTGCAGGGCCCGGAAGAGGCGTGGATCCCGCCGCCCAACCCCGGCTGGTACCTCCTGCGCGGGCGGTTGCAGGACACGGAGGACTACGTCTGGCAGGTGGCCGCCAACCTGACGATGCGGGACTGCCCGCAGGATCATCACGGAAACTCCGACGGCCCTCCGGTGGGGGCGGCGGGCGGCGCTGTCGCGACCTGGCTCGCCCCCGCAGGGCTTGGCACCGGCACGGAGAAGTCCCCGGAGCTCCGCCGCCTCGAAGCCATGCCCGACGCCGAGCGCCGCGCCTGGCTGGGCCGCTACATGACCACCCGCAACAGCTGCGACCCCTCGGAGGTGCCGGCCCTGTGAGCCTCCCCGTCCTCTACCTCCGCTCCCGCGCCCTCCCCCGCACCGCCGCGGCCCTGGCCTGCGTCGCCCTGCTCGCCGCCTGGGCCGCCCACTGGCTCCAGGCGCAGCCGAACTTCGACCACAGCGCCCGCGTCCCCGTCCTGGTGCTGGCCCCGCTGCTGGTCTCGTCGGCCATCGGGACGAGCCTGTACGCCGCGGCCGACGAGCTCGACCGGACGGCGGTCCGGCGCTGGTGGCCCCGGCGGCTGCTGCACCTGCTCGCGCTCGCCGTCCCGGCCGCCGCGGCCCTGGCCCTGGCCGTCCCCGGCCACCCCGAGGCGTTCGGGGCGCCCGGCATGGTGCGCAACGTGCTCGGCGCGACCGGGGTCACGGCCGCTTCGGCCGCCCTGATCGGGGCCAGGCTCAGCTGGCTGCCGATGACCGTGTACGGCGGGGCGGTCTATCTGGCGGCGCCGCGCACCCCGGGTGGCGCGGCCTCCGTGTGGGCCTGGCCGATGCAGCCGGGGCCGCAGGTGTGGGCGTGGGCGGTCGCGGCGGCGGCGTTCGCGGCGGGGGCGGCGCTCTACGCCGTACGCGGGGCGCGCCGCGAACGGGGCTGACCGGGACCCGCGACCGCGACCCGCACGAATCCGCTGGCCCCGCCCGCCCCGCCGCGCCAGGATGGCGGGGACACCGACCGCGTCCACCGGAGATCAGCGCCATGCCCCCTACGCTCGGCCCCGACGCCGCCGCCCCCGTCACCCTGGACCGCCGCGAGGGACCGTACGGGGAGGTCGTCCTGCGCAGACGCGGCGAGGACTTCGAGATCATCGCGAACGGGTGCTTCCTGATGGACACCTCCGACGGGCGTTCCGAGCGGCTGCTGGTCGACGCCGCGCTCGCCGCGCTGCCGGCCGGCCGTACCGCGCCCTCCGTGCTCATCGGCGGGCTCGGTGTCGGGTTCTCGCTCGCCCGGGCCGCCGCCGAACCGCGCTGGGGCCGGATCGCGGTCGCCGAACGGGAGCGGGCGATCGTGGACTGGCACCTGGACGGGCCGCTGGCCGGGATCTCCGGACCGGCGCTCGCCGATCCCCGTACGGAGATCCTGACGACCGACCTCGTCGCGTACCTGCGTACGACTACGGACCGTTACGACGCTCTGTGCCTGGACATCGACAACGGGCCGGACTGGACCGTCACCGAGGACAACGGCGACCTCTACTCGGCCGCCGGTCTGGCCGGCTGCCGCGCGCGGCTCACGGCGGGCGGGGTGCTCGCCGTGTGGTCCGCACAACCGTCCGCCGCGTTCGACCAGGCCCTACGGAATGCCGGGTTCCAGGGGGTAAGGACGGAAGAAGTGGGCGTTGCCCGAGGTGTGCCCGACGTGGTCCATCTCGCAATTCGAGCGGACTGACATTCCCCCGGCGGGTATCGCGAATCCCCGGAGACCCGGGATCCGGGCCCCACGAGCGCGCCGCTCCGCCGCCCGCGTACGCCCGCCGGGGCCGTCCGGCCTTGCACCCTGCGTAGCCGGGAACCCTCCGCTGCCTCTACGCTGCTGACCGATAGCGGGGTCACCCACGAAATTCACGAGCGAAAACCGTACGTCCGGGGGAATGGCCTCCGTGAGAACGGGCAGGGGCGGGGCGATGGAACAGACACACACCACCCACAACGGCGTCGCGGCCACCCCGGGCGCACAGCGCCGGGTGCTGGTGGTCGAGGACGACGCCACGATCGTCGATGCCATTTCCGCCCGGCTGCGGGCGGAGGGCTTCCTGGTGCAGACCGCTCTCGACGGCCCGGCGGCCGTGGACGCGGCCGAGGCCTGGCAGCCGGATCTCATGGTGCTCGACATCATGCTGCCCGGCTTCGACGGCCTGGAGGTCTGCCGCCGCGTCCAGGCCCGGCGGCCGGTGCCGGTGCTGATGCTGACCGCGCGGGACGACGAGACGGACATGCTCGTCGGGCTCGGGGTCGGCGCCGACGACTACATGACCAAGCCGTTCTCGATGCGCGAGCTGGCCGCCCGGGTGCACGTGCTGCTGCGCAGGGTGGAGCGGGCCGCGCTGGCCGCCGTGACGCCGCGCAGCGGCATACTCCGCCTCGGCGAGCTGGAGATCGACCACGCGCAGCGCCGGGTGCGGGTCCGCGCCGAGGACGTGCACCTGACCCCGACCGAGTTCGACCTGCTGGTCTGCCTGGCCAACACCCCGCGCGCGGTGCTCTCCCGGGAACAGCTGCTCGCGGAGGTCTGGGACTGGGCGGACGCCTCGGGCACCCGGACCGTCGACAGTCACATCAAGGCGCTGCGCCGGAAGATCGGCGCGGAGCGCATCCGTACCGTGCACGGTGTCGGCTACGCGCTGGAGACCCCCGCGCCATGACCGCGCCCGGACCGGGGCTGCGGCCGTTCTCGATCAAGGCCAAGCTGGGCACCCTGGTGGTGGTGTCGGTCTTCATCACGACGGGGCTGCTCATGGTGGCTCTGCGTACGCGGACCGAGCTGCGGTTCATCACCGTGTTCTCGGTCATCGCGACCCTGCTGATCACCCAGTTCGTGGCGCACGGCCTGACCGCGCCGCTGGACGAGATGCGCGCGGTGGCCCGGTCGATCTCGCACGGGGACTACACCCGGCGGGTCAACGGGGCGGGCCGCCGCGACGAGCTCGGCGACCTGGCGCAGACCATCAATCTGATGGCCGACGACCTGGCGGCGGTGGACCGGCACCGCAAGGAGCTGGTGGCGAATGTCTCGCACGAACTGCGCACCCCCATCGCGGCGCTGAGAGCCGTTCTGGAGAACGTCGTGGACGGGGTGTCCTCCGCCGACCCCGAGACGATGCGCACCGCGCTGAAACAGACGGAACGCCTGGGCCGGCTGGTGGAGACGCTGCTCGACCTGTCCCGGCTGGACAACGGCGTGGTGCCGCTGAAGGCCGGCCGCTTCGAGGTGTGGCCGTATCTCTCGGGGGTGCTGAAGGAGGCGAACCTCGCCGCCGCGCACCGCCGGCTCTCCTCCGGCTCCGGCAACCACTCCCGTACGGACGTCCATCTGCATCTGGACGTGTCGCCGCCGGAGCTGACCGCGCACGCGGACGCGGAGCGGCTGCACCAGGTGGTGGCCAACCTCATCGACAACGCCGTCAAGCACAGCCCGCCGCACGGCCGGGTCACGGTGCTGGCCCGGCGCGGCCCGCAGCCGGAGTCCCTGCACCTGGAGGTGCTGGACGAGGGTCCGGGCATCCCGGAGGCCGAACGGCACCGCGTCTTCGAGCGTTTCAACCGGGGCGAGGTGGCCTCTCCGCACGGTCCGGGCAGCGACGGCGGGACGGGGCTGGGCCTGGCGATCGCGCGCTGGGCGGTGGATCTGCACGGCGGCCGGATCGGAGTGGCCGAATCCGCTCGCGGCTGCCGCATCCGTGTCACTCTTCCGGGAATTCCGCAACCGCGAGGTTGACATAGGGTTCGAACCGGAAGGCCGCGTTCTGCGTGTTCTGTTCAAGGGGTACGGTCCAAGGGGCCGCAGCTGCGGCCTCGCGTACCCGGAGCGAAGCGGAACCATGCTTGTTTCCCGCCATTTCCTGCGCCGAAACCCGGCTTTCGATGTGACTTGCACGACGAAGACCTCCCCGGCCTGCAGGGAACGGCCTCGGAGGCGTAGCCTTGATTCCCGCTGTCCATCACCTTGTGAAGCGGAAGAGGGCGGTTGCCGCCGTGTCGTCTCAGTCCCCCAGTAACTCGAGCATCTCGACCGACCAGGCCGGCCCGGGCACCAACCCGGCCGCGGCTTTCGGCGCCAATGAGTGGCTCGTCGACGAGATCTACCAGCAGTACCTCCAGGACCCCAGTTCGGTCGATCGCGCCTGGTGGGACTTCTTCGCCGACTACAAGCCGGGCAAGACCGGCACGGCGGACAAGCCCGTTCCCGGCGCCGCAGCCGCGGGGGCTGCAGCGCCCGCGGCCCCGGCCGCCCCCACCAACAACACCGCGCCGGCGCAGCCCGCGGCCCAGGCCCCGGCGGCACCCGCCGCCCCGGCACCGGCCGCTCCCGCCGCGCCCAAGGCCCCGGCGCAGGCCGCACCGGCTCCGGCCGCGAAGGCCCCCGCCGCCAAGGCCCCGGCCGCGAAGGCCAAGGCCGCCGCGGACACCGAGGCCCCGGCCGGGCCGGAGTACGTGACGCTGCGCGGCCCGTCCGCCGCGGTCGCGAAGAACATGAACGCCTCCCTGGAGCTGCCCACGGCCACGTCCGTGCGCGCCGTCCCGGTGAAGCTGCTCTTCGACAACCGCATCGTCATCAACAACCACCTCAAGCGCGCCCGCGGCGGGAAGATCTCCTTCACGCACCTCATCGGGTACGCGATGGTGCAGGCCCTCAAGGCCATGCCGGCCATGAACTACTCCTACGCGGAGAAGGACGGCAAGCCGACCCTCGTCAAGCCGGAGCACGTCAATCTCGGCCTCGCCATCGACCTGGTGAAGCCGAACGGCGACCGCCAGCTGGTCGTCGCGGCCATCAAGAAGGCCGAGACGCTCAACTTCTTCGAGTTCTGGCAGGCCTACGAGGACATCGTCCGCCGCGCCCGCAACGGCAAGCTCGGCATGGACGACTTCACCGGCGTCACCGCCTCGCTGACCAACCCCGGCGGCATCGGCACCGTCCACTCGGTGCCCCGCCTGATGCCCGGACAGGGCCTCATCATGGGCGTCGGCGCGATGGACTACCCCGCGGAGTTCCAGGGCACCTCGCAGGACACCCTGAACAAGCTGGGCATCTCCAAGGTCATGACCCTGACCTCCACGTACGACCACCGGGTCATCCAGGGCGCCGCCTCGGGCGAGTTCCTGCGCATCCTCTCCCAGCTGCTGCTCGGCGAGAACGAGTTCTACGACGAGATCTTCAAGGCGCTGCGCATCCCCTACGAGCCGGTCCGCTGGCTCAAGGACATCGACGCCTCGCACGACGACGACGTCACCAAGGCCGCGCGGGTCTTCGAGCTGATCCACTCCTACCGGGTCCGCGGCCACGTCATGGCCGACACCGACCCGCTGGAGTACCACCAGCGCAAGCACCCCGACCTGGACATCACCGAGCACGGCCTCACCCTGTGGGACCTGGAGCGGGACTTCGCGGTCGGCGGCTTCGCCGGCAAGTCGATGATGAAGCTCCGCGACATCCTCGGTGTGCTGCGTGAGTCGTACTGCCGCACCACCGGCATCGAGTTCATGCACATCCAGGACCCGAAGCAGCGCAAGTGGCTCCAGGACCGGGTGGAGCGTCCGCGCCCCAAGCCCGAGCGCGAGGAGCAGCTGCGCATCCTGCGCCGCCTCAACGCCGCCGAGGCGTTCGAGACGTTCCTGCAGACCAAGTACGTCGGCCAGAAGCGGTTCTCGCTGGAGGGCGGCGAGTCCGTCATCCCGCTGCTCGACGCGGTCATCGACTCCGCCGCCGAGGCCCGCCTCGACGAGGTCGTCATCGGCATGGCCCACCGCGGCCGCCTGAACGTCCTCGCGAACATCGTGGGCAAGTCGTACGCCCAGATCTTCCGCGAGTTCGAGGGCAACCTCGACCCGCGCTCGATGCACGGCTCCGGCGACGTGAAGTACCACCTGGGCGCCGAGGGCACCTTCACCGGCCTGGACGGCGAGCAGATCAAGGTCTCGCTGGCCGCCAACCCCTCGCACCTGGAGGCGGTCGACCCGGTCCTGGAGGGCATCGCCCGCGCCAAGCAGGACATCATCAACAAGGGCGGCACGGACTTCACCGTCCTGCCCGTCGCCCTGCACGGCGACGCGGCCTTCGCGGGCCAGGGCGTCGTCGCCGAGACGCTCAACATGTCGCAGCTGCGCGGCTACCGCACCGGCGGCACCGTGCACGTGGTGATCAACAACCAGGTCGGCTTCACCGCCGCCCCGGAGTCCTCGCGCTCCTCGATGTACGCCACCGACGTGGCGCGCATGATCGAGGCGCCGATCATCCACGTCAACGGCGACGACCCCGAGGCCGTCGTCCGGGTCGCCCGGCTCGCCTTCGAGTTCCGCCAGGCGTTCAACAAGGACGTCGTGATCGACCTCATCTGCTACCGCCGCCGCGGTCACAACGAGGGCGACAACCCGGAGTTCACCAACCCGCAGATGTACACCCTGATCGACAAGAAGCGCTCGGTGCGCAAGCTCTACACCGAGTCCCTCATCGGTCGCGGCGACATCACCCTGGAAGAGGCGGAGCAGGCGCTCCAGGACTTCCAGGGCCAGCTGGAGAAGGTGTTCGCCGAGGTCCGCGAGGCCACCTCGCAGCCGGCGCAGCCGCACACCTCGGACCCGCAGGCCGAGTTCCCGGTGGCCGTGAACACCGCGGTCTCGGCCGAGATCGTCAAGCGGATCGCCGAGTCCCAGGTCAACATCCCCGAGTCGATCACCGTGCACCCGCGTCTGCTCCCGCAGATGCAGCGCCGCGCCGCCTCGGTGGAGAACGGCACGATCGACTGGGGCATGGGCGAGACCCTGGCCATCGGTTCGCTGCTGATGG
>NZ_JBEYCF010000043.1:0-67879 GCF_040632605.1 Streptomyces sp. NPDC019224
GTCCACCGTCAGGTCATCGGCGAAATGCCGGTCACCGGTCGCGTCGGGCACGTACTTCACACAGACAACGATCCTCAAGCTCACGCCGGCTCTCCCTGTACCTGGTGGTGTCCTGCGGAAATCCTATGGCACTCAGTACCCTTCGTAAAGGTACCCGGTGTCGGCGGGCTGCCTTCGGTGTTACGTTTCCGGCATGACCGAAGACCGCCGGCCGGCCAAGAAACCCCCCATGCGTGACGTGCTCGCCGAGGCGGCCTTCGCGCTCTTCCTGGAGCGCGGGTTCGAGCGGACCACGGTGGACGACATCGTCGCGCGGGCCGGGGTGGGGCGGCGCTCGTTCTTCCGCTACTTCCCCTCCAAGGAGGACGCGGTCTTCCCCGACCACGAGCGGTGCCTCGCGGACATGACCGCGTTCCTGGCGGACGCCGACGGCGCCGACCCGGTCGCCACGGTGTGCGACGGGGCGCGTCTTGTGCTGCGGATGTACGCGGAGAAGCCCGAGTTCTCCGTACAGCGCTACCGGCTCACCCGCGAGGTGCCCGGGCTGCGCACGTACGAGCTGTCCGTGGTGCGCCGTTACGAGCGGACCCTCGCCGGCTATCTGGAGCGGCGCTGGGCCGAGGACCCGGACGCCGGGCCCGACGCCGCGCTGCGCGCCGAGGTGATCGCCGCCTCGGTCGTCGCCGCGCACAACAACGGGCTGCGGTCCTGGCTGCGTTCGGGCGGCGAGGGCGACGCGGAGGCCGAGGTGGACCGGGCCCTCGAGCTGGTGCGCGCGGTCTGGGGCGGGGCGCACGCCCGGCCCGCCGCGCCCGCGCCGGAGCCCGCCCCCGCCGCCGTGTCCCCGCCCGCGAGCGACGACGAGGTGATCGTCATGGTGGCGCGCAAGGGCGCTCCGATGTGGCGCGTGGTGCAGCACATCGAGTCCGCGCTCGGCACCGCCTGAGGCCCCGGCTCCCACTTCGCGGCACTCAGTGCCTTTACTCCTGGAACCAAGTGCCATACGGTGCCGGTGTGCCGTCGCCGAAGGTGCGGCGCACCGAGTCGAGCGCGGGAGGCGGAACGTGTTCAGTACCGGAATCGACGTGGGGCCGCCGGCCCGCCGGGCGGTGTCGCCGCACAGCCGGGAAGGGCTCGTCCATCAGGTGTGCCGCTGGTGCCGCACCGCCTCCTTCCGCACACTCCTGTGCCCCGTCTGCGCGTCGAGCGACCTCGAGTCCGCGCACAGCGACGGCCACGGCGTGGTCGTCCGCTCCCACGTCGTCAACCGCTACTCGCGCGTGATGCGCAACGAGTCCCTGGTCCGCTTCTCCGCGGGCTTCGTCTACCGCTGCCGGATCGTGGGCGCGGCCCCGCACCTCGTGAACGTCGGCGACCGGGTGCGACCGGTCGGCGGCCGGACCTCCGTGTCCGGCGAGGTCGTGCTCGAACTCTGCGACCCGCCCGGCTCGGCCGGCTGGTACTAGGGCCTCACGCTTCCAGATAGCGCAGCACGGCGAGGACGCGCCGGTTGTAGCCGGTGGTGTGCGCGAGACCCAGCTTGTCGAAGACGGTGTTGAGGTTCTTCTCGACGGCACTCAGCGAGATGTGCAGCTTCCGCGCGATGGCTGCGTTGGTGTGGCCCTGCGCCAGCGCCTCCAGGACGGTGCGCTCGCGCGGGGTCAGCCGCGACAGCGGATCACCGTGCGTGCTGCGGATGACCAACTGCCGCACGACCTCCGGATCGAAGACGGCCCCGCCCGCGTGGATGCGCTCCAGCGAGTCCAGGAACTCCTCCACCTGCGCGACCCGGTCCTTGAGCAGATACCCGACCCGCTCCGCGTTCTCGGCGAGCAGCTGGGCGGCGTAGTTCCGCTCCACGTACTGGGAAAGCACCAGCACGCCGACGTCCGGGCGCCGCGCCCGGATCTCCACCGCCGCGCGCAACCCCTCATCCTTGTGGGTGGGCGGCATCCGGATGTCGGTGACGACGATGTCCGGCGCGTGCGCCGCGACCTGCGACAGCAGGGACTCCGCGTCGCCCACCGCCCCCAGGACCTCATGGCCCTCCTCGGTGAGCAGACGGACCAGGCCCTCCCTGAGCAGGATCGAGTCCTCGGCGAGAATCACGCGCACGGCAGCTCCGCGGTCACGGTGGTGGGGCCCCCGGCGGGGCTGTGGACGTCCAGCATGCCGTCGATCGCGGCGACCCGGCCGCGCAGCCCGGCCAGCCCGCCGCCGTCCGGGTCCGCGCCGCCGCACCCGTCGTCCCGGACGCGCACGGTCAGCACGCCGTCCCGCCGTGCCACGCTCACCACGATGCCCTCGGCGCCTGAGTGCTTGGCGGCGTTGTTCACGGATTCGGACACCACGAAGTACGCGGCCGTCTCCACGGGTGACGGCAGCTCTCCGGAGACCTCGTACGCCACCCGGACCGGGATCGGGCAGCGCTCCGCGACCCCGCCCAGCGCCTCCCGCAGCCCCACGCTGTCCAGGGCCGTCGGATACACCCGCCAGGCCACCTCGCGGAGTTCGGCGAGCACCTCGCCCGCCTCCCGGTGCGCCTGCGCCAGCAGTGCGTCGGCGCGGCCGGCGTCCCGGGTGCGGCGGGCCCGGCCCAGCAGCATCGCCAGCGCGACCAGGCGCTGCTGGACCCCGTCGTGCAGATCGCGCTCGACGCGCCGACGCTCCCGGTCCACCGCCCGCACCACCGCGGCCCGGCTGGCGGCCAGTTCACCGATGCGCCGCCTCAGCAGTTCCCGCTCGCCGGGCCCGAAGTACTCCCGGGCGAGCCGGGCGTCCAGCGCGGCGAGCGAGAACAGCCCCTGCACGTTGAGGAAGAGCAGGACGGAGCCCAGGACCGCCTGGGTCAGCAACTCGCCCCAGCCGAGCGTGGCACGGGCCACGCCCACCGCGAGCAGCCCGGCCAGCACCAGGCCGAACCCGAGCAGCGCGGTCACCACCGCACACAGCAGCCCCGACGAGACGCGGCCGGCCAGATAGCGGAGGACC
Organism: Streptomyces sp. NPDC019224; assembly: GCF_040632605.1. NCBI lineage: Bacteria > Bacillati > Actinomycetota > Actinomycetes > Kitasatosporales > Streptomycetaceae > Streptomyces > Streptomyces sp. NPDC019224. Next base: position 2,992 of record NZ_JBEYCF010000043.1, read on the forward strand.
TGCTGATCGGAGGCGCGGTGCGCGGGGAACCGGTCGCCGAAGAAGACGGACCGGCGCCACCGCTCCACTTCCGCCAGCCTTCGGGCCCCCGCCACCAGGAGGCGGCGCGCGGAGACCCGGGTGCGGGGCCACAGCAGGAACGCGCCCAGGAGCGCCCCGGCTGCTGCAAAGTACACCAGCCCGGCGAAGGCCGTCGCGCAGCCGAGCAGCGTCCCCGCCGCCGCGGACAGTCTGCCTGCCCGGCCGCGGCCGGACGCGCCCGGCACTCCGGCGGAAACCTCCGACACCCTGCTCCGCCCCTCCGCCTCGCGCCCGGGGCCCCTCGCCGGGGCCCGGTCGGCCGAACCATAGTGCCCGGCCCGCTCATCCGGCACCCCGGCGGTGCCTGGCCCGCCCCGCCGCGCGGGACCGGACGCGCACGACGACGTACAGCACGACCGCCACCGCGACCAGCAGCAGCACGGCCTCGGAGAGCACGCCGACGTAGTCGCCGACGGTGTCCCACTGGTCGCCGAGCCAGTAACCGGACATCACCAGCACGGAGTTCCAGGCCAGACTGCCCACGGTGGTCAGCCCGAGGAACATCGGCAGCGGCATGCGTTCCAGGCCCGCCGGTACGGAGATCAGGCTCCGGAAGATCGGCACCATCCGGCCCAGCAGCACCGCCTTCGTGCCGTGCCGCAGGAACCACGCCTCGGTGCGCTCCAGATCGGAAACCCTGACCAGGGGCAGCCGTGCCCACAGGGCGTGCACCCGCTCCCGCCCGAACAGCGCCCCGAGCCAGTACAGGGCCGCCGCCCCCGCCACTGAACCGAGCGTCGTCCAGAACAGCGCCGAGGCGAGCGACAGCACCCCCTGACCGGCGGCGAACCCGGTCAGCGGCAGGATCACCTCGCTCGGCAGCGGCGGGAACAGGTTCTCCAGGGCGATGGCGAGACCGGCCCCCGGAGCGCCGAGGGCGTCGATCAGGTCGGCCGCCCAGCCGGCGAAACCTTCGGCGGGTTCCTGAGGAAGAGCGAGTGGGGCGGGGTGCATGCGGGGCTCCAGACGGACGGCCGCCGAGGCGCCCTGCCCCGGCTCCCAGCCACGCTAGGAAGCGCGGGACCGCGCCGGTATGAGGGTCGCCGCCGTCCTGGGTGCGGTTTACCGCACGTGTGCCCGCCGGGGGCAGCACGCCGGAGTCATCCGATGAACCTTGTTCCCTCTCTTCTCGCGGAGGGGCGGCGCCGCTACCATCGGGACGCGAAATGGGAGCGCTCCCACATCCGTTCACCCCCGTAACCGCCTTTGTCGGCGGCCCTGTTCGGAGAGGACGTTTCCGTGCGCTCAAGCGCAAGACCCTTTGCCACCCTGGTGGCAGCACTCACCCTCACAGCCGGGCTCTTCGCCGCCGGCGCCCCGGCGTCGGCGAAGGACGGCGACGCCGCCCCCGCCGCCCAGGCATCCGATGTGTCCCTCGCGGCGGACACGTACGACTGGAAGAACGTCCGCATCGACGGCGGCGGCTTCGTCCCGGGGATCGTCTTCAACCGGTCCGAGAAGAACCTCGCCTACGCCCGCACCGACATCGGCGGCGCCTACCGCTGGGACCAGGCCGGCAAGCAGTGGACGCCGCTGCTCGACTGGGTGGACTGGGACCACTGGGGCTGGACCGGAGTGGTGAGCCTCGCCTCGGACTCCGTCGACCCGGACAAGGTGTACGCCGCCGTGGGCACGTACACCAACGACTGGGACCCCACCAACGGCGCGGTGCTGCGCTCCTCGGACCGGGGCGCGACCTGGAAGGCGAGCACGCTGCCGTTCAAGCTCGGCGGCAACATGCCGGGCCGGGGGATGGGCGAACGCCTCGCGGTCGACCCGAACAAGAACTCCGTGCTGTACCTCGGCGCGCCCAGCGGCAACGGCCTCTGGCGGTCCACCGATTCGGGCGCCACCTGGTCCGAGGTGACGGCCTTCCCCAACCCGGGCAACTACGCCCAGGACCCCACCGACACCAGCGGCTACGGCAACGACAACCAGGGCATCGTCTGGGTGACGTTCGACGAGCGCACCGGCAGCGCGGGCAGCGCGACCCAGGACATCTACGTCGGGGTCGCCGACAAGGAGAACACCGTCTACCGCTCCACGGACGGCGGGACCACCTGGTCGCGGATCGCCGGACAGCCGACCGGATACCTGGCGCACAAGGGCGTACTCGACTCCGAGAACGGCTACCTGTACCTGACCCTGAGCGACACCGGTGGCCCGTACGACGGCGGCAAGGGGCGGATCTGGCGGTACACCACCGCGACCGGTGAGTGGAAGGACGTCAGCCCGGTCGCCGAGGCCGACACCTACTACGGCTTCAGCGGCCTGTCCGTGGACCGGCAGCACCCGGGCACCCTGATGGCGACCGCGTACAGCTCCTGGTGGCCCGACACCCAGATCTTCCGCTCCACGGACAGCGGGGCGACCTGGACGCGGGCGTGGGACTACACCAGCTACCCCAACCGCGCCAACCGCTACACCCAGGACGTCTCCTCGGTGCCGTGGCTGACCTGGGGCGCCAATCCGTCGCCGCCGGAGACCACGCCCAAGCTGGGCTGGATGACGGAGGCGCTGGAGATCGACCCGTTCGACTCCGACCGCATGATGTACGGGACCGGCGCGACGATCTACGGCACCGAGAACCTCACGAACTGGGACTCCGACACCCAGTTCAGGATCACCCCGATGGTGAAGGGCCTGGAGGAGACCGCCGTCAACGACCTGGCCAGCCCGCCGTCCGGGGCGCCGCTGCTCAGCGCGCTCGGTGACATCGGGGGCTTCCGGCACACCGACCTCGACGCCGTGCCGGACATGATGTTCACCTCGCCCAACCTCACCTCCACCACGAGCATCGACTTCGCCGAGGGCAGCCCGGACACGGTGGTCCGGGTCGGCAGCGCCGACGCCGCCCCGCACATCGGCTTCTCGACGGACAACGGCTCCAACTGGTTCCAGGGCTCCGAGCCGTCCGGGGTGACCGGCGGCGGCACGGTCGCGGCGGCGGCCGACGCGAGCGGCTTCGTCTGGAGTCCGGAGGGCGCCGGCGTCCACCACACGACCGGGTACGGCAGTTCGTGGTCGGCGTCGACCGGCATACCGCAGGGCGCGACCGTCGAGTCGGACCGGAAGAACCCGAAGAAGTTCTACGGGTTCAAGGCCGGCACCTTCTACGTCTCCACGGACGGCGGCGCGACCTTCACGGCGAAGGCGTCGAGCGGTCTGCCCACCGAGGGCGACGTCCGCTTCAAGGCGGTGCCCGGCACCGAGGGCGACATCTGGCTCGCCGGAGGCAGCGCGACGGGCACCTACGGCCTGTGGCACTCCACCGACTCCGGGGCGACCTTCACCAAGCTGACCGGCGTCGAGCAGGCGGACTCCGTCGGCTTCGGCAAGGCGGCGGCCGGCGCCTCGTACCGGACGCTCTTCGTCTCCGCGAAGATCGGCGGGGTGCGCGGCATCTTCCGGTCCACCGACGCGGGCGCCACCTGGACCCGCATCAACGACGACGCCCACCAGTGGGGCTGGACCGGCGCCGCGATCACCGGTGACCCGCGCGTCTTCGGCCGGGTGTACGTGTCCACCAACGGGCGCGGGATCATGTACGGCGACTCCTCGGACGGCGACGGCGGCGGCACGGACCCGGGCACCGACCCGGACCCGGACCCCGGCACCGACCCGGGTGACGCCGCCTGTTCGGTGACGTACAAGGTCACCAACCAGTGGTCCGGCGGCTTCCAGGCCGAGGTGACCCTCACCAACACGGGGAACGCGGAGCTGGACGGCTGGAAGCTCGCCTGGACCTTCCCGGACGGGCAGAAGGTCGGCCAGATGTGGAACGCGACGCCCGCCCAGGACGGGGCGAAGGTGACCGCCACCAACATCTCCTGGAACGGGAGGGTGGCGCCCGGCGCGTCCGCGGGCTTCGGCTTCACGGGCACGCTGACCGGCGGCAACACGGCGCCGGACACCTTCTCGCTGGGCGAGGAGGTCTGCGCCACCGGCTGACGCGGGGTGCGGGGCCCCGCGGTGAGGGGCGGGCCGGGCGGCCGGGCCCGCCCCTCGACACGCTGGGCCTTTCCGGACCCCTCCCAACTGGCCCCGTACAGGTTCGTCGGCCATACTGCCCGCCGTGGAGCAGCGCATAGATCCGAAGACCCAGCCCGCGTACGCCGCAGGGACCGACCCGGCGTACATCCCCGGTCTCACGGCCCCCCGACCCGCCACGGCGGTGGAGGAGGAGCCGGAGAACACCGAGGAGCCCGCACCCGTCGACGCCGTCCCGGAGCCGCCGGCCGACGAGGTGCCGGTGGCCGACGAGGCACCGGTGGCGCAGGAGGAGGAGCAGGAGGAAAGCGACGAGAGCGACGAAGGGGCCGCCGAGGGGCCCTCGTTCGAGGTGAGCGACCGGCGGGGCTCGATCTCGGCCACCCGCTCGGGCATCCGGTTCACGCTGGACGACCAGCAGGCCGACTTCCTCTGGGAGGAGATCGGCGCGGTCGAACTGAAGCCGGCCCGTTTCGGCCGCAGGTTCACCGTCACCGTCCACCTGTCGTCCAAGCGCTGGTTCAACGGCGAGGTGGAGGCGGAGTCCCGCAGCAGCCTCAAGGAGTGGACCGAGGGCTTCGACGCGGTCCTGGACGCCTACTTCGAGGAGTCCTGACCGGCGCTCAGGCCGGCCGGGTCCCGTGCAGCGCGTCCAGGACGTGCGGCCACGCGGCCGCTCCGAGCGCCGCGTCGGCCGCGGCCGAACCCCCGTACCGGAAGCGGGCGGACGCGGCGGCGGGGCCCTCGCCGGGCAGGCGCGGGCGGTGGCCCGCGGCGGGACCGGTGATCAGCCGGACGGACCGGCCCGCCGCCCGGCGCCGCGCGGCCAGCTCCTCGGCGAACCGCAGCGAGGGCCACATCAGGTCGTCGCCGCCCGCCACCAGGACGATTTCGGCGGCCGACCGCTCCACGGGGACGGCCGCGGCCGGGACCCGGTGCGCGTACGTCCGCAGGCTCCGCTCGTACCAGCCGAGCACCGAGACCGGGGTGCCCTCCGGCTCCGCCGGGGCCCAGTCGGGATCGTAGGGCAGGAAGGGCAGCGGCTCGCCCCGCCAGGACCAGGACGACCGGTGGGGGAGGGCCGAACCGTCGCGCCCGGGGCCGACGTTGGCCCAGGTCACCGAGGTGGGCGAGACGGCCACCACGGCGTCGACGTCCGGCCGGAGCACCGACAGGTGCAGCGCGGCCTCGGCACCCTTGGAGACGCCCAGGACGCCGAGGCGCCGTACGCCTTCCGCGCGCAGCCGGGCGAGGGCGGACCCGAAGGTCTCCAGCGGGACTTCGCAGATGCCGGGCGGCTGGCCCGGCCCGCCGAACCACCGGACCGACAGGGCCGTCAGCCCCTGCCGGGCCAGCAGCCGGCACCGCTCGTCCTCGATCCGCCCGCTGGAGCCGGCGAGGACGAGTACCCCCGCGCCACTGCCGCGGCGCGCGGGCGCGGCGAGGAAGCCCGTCCAGGCGTCCGCGCCGCCGCCCGGCGCGCCGTGTATCTCGTGCTCGACGGTGTCCGGCACGTGATCAGGCGTCCGCCAGGACCACCGAGCGGGTCAGGTGGCGCGGGGCGTCCGGGTCGAGGCCGCGGGCGGTGGCGCGGGCGACGGCCAGGCGCTGGACGCGGACCAGGTCGGCCAGCGGGTCCAGGTCGCTCTCCACCCAGCGGGCGCCGGTCTCCAGGAGCTGCTCGCGCAGGCCCTCGGGGGCGGTGCCGAACATCCAGGTGGCGGTGGTGTCGCCGGCGATGGAGATGGGGCCGTGGCGGTACTCCATCGCGGCGTACGACTCGGTCCAGGAGAGCGACGCCTCCTTCATCTTGAGCGCGGCCTCGTTGGCGAGGCCGGCCGTCCAGCCGCGGCCGAGGAAGCTGAACTGGGTGCAGTCCACGAGGCCCTGCGGCAGCGGCTCGGCCAGCGCCTTCTCCGCGTCGCGCACCACGGCGTCGGTGTGCAGGCCGAGGTGGGCGCGCAGCAGCGTCAGCAGCGTGGTGGCGAACCGGGTCTGGACGACGGACTGTTCGTCGGCGAAGTCCAGGACGACGACCGCGTCGGCGGCCGTCATCACCGGGGTCTCGGGGTCGGCGGTGATGGCCACCGTGGGGGTGGTGCCGTGCAGCCGGCCGAGGAGTTCGAGCACCTCGGTGGTGGTGCCGGAGCGGGTGAGCGCGACGACCCGGTCGTAGCGGCGGCGGGCGGGGAACTCGGACGCGGCGAAGGCGTCGGTCTCGCCCTGCCCGGACTCCTCGCGGAGCGAGGCGTATGCCTGAGCCATGTAGAACGAGGTGCCGCAGCCGACGACGGCGACGCGCTCGCCGCGGGCGGGCAGCACGGCCGCGTGACTCTGCGCCAGCTCCGCTGCGCGGCGCCAGCACTCCGGCTGACTGGCGATCTCGATCTCGACAAATGACACTTTTGCACTCCGTACTGGGGATGGGATGCTCGTTTGCGCACGTTACCCGCGATGAGCGAGCATTATCAAGCATTCTGTTTGCACATGACTTGACTCGCCGGAGCCTTGTGCGACGCTTTGCCCCTGTCCGGTGATCGCGCCCAAGGGGATGGGTGTCTCCAGCCCGGACCCGTGAGGAGAACTCTCTTGTCCAGGGACGCCCGGTGGAACGCACTGCTGGAACTCGTAGGTAAGCACGGCCGGGTGGACGTCGAGGACGCCGCCAGGACACTGGATGTCTCGGCCGCGACCATCCGACGGGACCTGGACCAGCTCGCCGAGCAGCAACTGCTCACCCGGACCAGGGGCGGCGCGATCGCCCACGGGGTCAGTTACGAGCTGGCCCTCCGCTACAAATCGGGACGCAACGCCCCCGAGAAGCAGGCCATCGGCCGCGCCGTCGCCGAACTGGTCGCGGTCGGCGAGGTGGTCGGGCTCACCGGCGGCACCACCATCACCGAGGTGGCCCGCTCGCTGGCCGTCCGCGCGGACCTGGTGGGCGACGGTGTCGGCGGGGCGGCGGGACAGCCGACGCTGACGGTGGTGACCAACGCCCTCAACATCGCCAACGAGCTGGTGATCCGGCCGCAGATCAAGATGGTGGTCACCGGCGGGGTCGCGAGACCCCAGTCGTACGAGCTGACCGGCCCGCTGGCCAGTGGGGTGCTCGCCGAGATAACGCTGGACGTGGCCGTGCTCGGCGTCAACGCGGTCGACACCGAACGCGGCGCGTACGTGCACCACGAGGGCGAGGCCAGCATCAACCGGCTGCTCGCCCAGCAGGCCCAGCGCGTGGTGATCGCCGCCGACTCCTCGAAGATCGGCAAGCGGGCCTTCGCCCGGGTCTGCGATCTCTCCCTGATCGACTTCCTGGTCACCGACCGGGGGATCGCGCCCGAGGCGGCCGCCCGTTTCACGGAGGCCGGCGTCACGGTCGTCGCCGTCTGAGCCCACGCAGCCCCCACGGCGGGCCGCCGCGCACCGAATGCGCGGCGGCCCGCCGTTCTGTGTGCGCCCAAACCGGTTCAGGGTGTCGGACCGTGCATGAAGTGTGCGTGATCGATCACAACCACGCACGGGACAGCCGATTTTGACGGAGGAACAGTGCATTCCGGTGCTGATCTGCAGGTATCGAGTGCCCCTTATGTTCGTGTTGTCGGATCTGGGGTGCCCTGTGGCGCTGCGGGAAGCGACTTTTGCCTGCCCATAGATGTTCGTTACCTCTGCGAAATGAACAACTCTTGCCATATGGGCGCGCGATCGTGAACTATGTGCCTGTCGCCGCGAAGGAGCAGCGGCCGCGCTTCCCCGAAGCGCGGGCCGCCCTCCACGTATGCGGGACGTTCTCTCGCTCCATCAGCCCTGGAGGTGCCTGTGACGATGGCAAACACGCCGGTCACAGCTGCGCGGCCGCCCGTGCCGCAGCCCCGCGACCCGGAAGACGCGGACAGCTCCGCAGGGGGGAAGGACAAGAAGCACCGAATACGGCAGCCGTTCCGGCAGCGCCTGAAGCGGGACAAAACGCTTCTGCTCTTCTGCCTGCCGGGCGTGCTGTACTTCGCGCTCTTCTTCTACCTGCCGCTCGCGGGCAACGTCATCGCCTTCCAGGACTACCAGCCGTTCCTGGGCTTCAAGCAGAGCCCGTTCGTCGGGATGGCGAACTTCACCGCGCTGCTGGCCGAACCCGAGTTCTGGAGCGCGGTGTCCAACACCCTCCAGATCACGGCGATCCAGCTGCTCCTGTACTTCCCGGCGCCGATCGCCCTGGCCCTGCTGCTCAACTCGCTCATCAGCGAGAAGATCAAGCGGTTCATCCAGACCGTCGTCTACCTCCCGCACTTCCTGTCCTGGGTCGTCGTCGTCGCGATGTTCAAGCAGGTCCTCGGCGGCGCCGGTTCGGTCACCACGCTGCTCATGGAGCACGGGGTGAACATCGGCAACGTGATGACGGACCCCGGCACCTTCAAGCTGCTCATCACCGCGCAGGCCATCTGGAAGGACTGCGGCTGGGGCACGATCATCTTCCTGGCGTCCATCGCCTCGATCGACATGGGCCAGTACGAGTCCGCCGCCATGGACGGCGCCGGCTGGCTCCGCCGGATCTGGCACATCACCCTGCCGGGCATCCGGCCGGTCATCCTGATGCTGCTGATCCTGCGGCTCGGCGACATCCTCTCCGTCGGCTTCGAGCAGATCCTGCTCCAGCGCGACGCCGTCGGCCCGGACGCCGCAGAGGTCATGGACACCTACGTCTACTTCCACGGCGTCGTGGACGGCGACTGGGGCATGAGCACCGCCGCCGGACTGATGAAGGGCGTCATCGGATTCGCCCTCATCCTCGCCGCCAACAAGCTGGCCCACCGCTTCGGCGAGCAGGGAGTGTACCGATGAGTCAGTCCGTCGCGACGCGGCTGCGCGCCGCCCGGTCCGGTGCGCGTCCCCGCAAGTCCAACGGCAGGCCGCCGTGGATGGAGCGCCCGCACTGGTACGGGCAGGGTGCCAAGGGCCTGGCCCTCATCGCCCTCACCGTGGTCGTGCTCTACCCGTTCCTCCTCGCCATCGGCACCAGCCTCGCCGGCCGCGAGGAGCTGAACGCCAACGGCGGCTACGTGCTGCTCCCGCACCACCCGACGCTGGAGGCCTACCGGGTCATCCTGTCCGGGGGCGTGGTCACCCGCGCCGCGGTGGTGTCCATCTTCATCACGCTGATCGGCACCGCGCTCAGCCTGGCCTGCACGGTGATGATCGCGTACGGCACCTCGCGCCCCGGCACGGTCCTCGCCAAGCCGATCCTGCTGGTGGTGCTCGGCACGTTCCTGTTCGCCCCCGGCATCATCCCGACGTACCTGGCGGTCCAGCAGTTCCACATGCTGGATACCTACGCGTCACTGATCCTGCCGGTCCTGCTGAACGCCTTCAACATCGTCGTCGTCCGCTCGTTCTTCCAGAGCATTCCGGAAGAGCTGTACGACGCGGCGCGCATCGACGGCGCCGGCGAGGTCACGGTCCTCTTCCGGATCGTCCTCCCGCTGTCGAAGGCGGTCCTCGCCGTGGTCGGCCTGTTCTACGCCGTCGGGTACTGGAACAGCTTCTTCAACGCGGTGCTGTACCTCAACGACTCCAGCAAGTTCCCCATCCAGGTGATCCTGCGCAGCTACGTCCTCAACGGGCAGAGCATCAACGCCTCCGCGATGGGCGTCCACGCCGTACCGCCCGCGACCTCGCTGCAGATGGCCGTGCTGATCATCGCCATCGTGCCCATCTTCTGCGTCTACCCCTTCCTGCAGAAGTTCTTTGTCAAGGGTGTCCTCACCGGGGCGATCAAGGGCTGACCCGCCCGCCCCGCACCACTGCCCCGCACGCCACACACTTTTCAAGGAGTCCCATGTCCACCCACTTGTCCCGGCGCGGTTTCATGGGCGCCGCGGGAATCGCCGGCCTCACCGTCGCGGGTCTGTCGACCCTGAGCGCCTGCGGCAGCGGCGCCACGGTCAGCAAGGGCGGCGCCAAGGCGTCCGCCAAGCTCAAGCTCCCGACGTATGTACAGGCCCAGACCGCCCCCGCGGACCTGGCGGGCAACGCGGCGGGCCTCGACGCCACCTACCTGCGCTACCCCAAGGCCCTCACCAAGTCGGTGGCGAAGACGCCCGGCGACGGCAGCCGCATCACCGCCCTCACCGAGACGTTCACCACCCCCGCCCCGCCGCAGGGCAAGAACGCCTACTGGCAGGAGCTGAACAAGCGCCTCGGCGCCCAGTTCGACATGACGATCGTGGTGGACCAGGGCGTCGACGCCTACCTCCAGAAGTTCAACGCCATGATGGCCGGCGGCGACATACCCGACCTGGTGTGGTTCCCGCCGAACCAGGGCATCCAGCGCGTACCCGAGCTGCTGGACGCCAAGTTCCACGACCTCACCCCGTACCTCTCGGGCGACGCGGTCAAGGCGTACCCGAACCTGGCGAACCTGCCGACCACCGCCTGGAAGACCGCCGTGATCAACGGCAAGATCCGCGGCGTCACCGTCGCCTACGGCTCCATGGGCCAGGTCTACGTCGTCAACCAGGACTTCTGGAAGCCGGTCGGCGGCGCCGAGTTCACCAGCGCCGAGGACTTCCTCGCCAAGGGCAAGGAACTGCTGGACGCCAAGCGCAACAAGTACGTCCTGGAACCGGCGTACGTGAACCACATCGCCCAGTTCGCCCAGTGGTTCGGCGCCCCCAGCGGCTGGCGCCTCGAAGGCGGCAAGCTGACGCACCAGTACGAGACGGAGGAGTACCAGGAAGCCCTGGCCTTCGCCGTCAAGGTGGCCAAGGCCGGACTGTTCTGGCCGGACCCCAACCTCAGCACCGTCATGGAGAAGATGTCGCAGGGCAGCCTCGGCGCCTACGTCCAGTCCTTCCCCAGCTTCCTGGTCGACGCCAAGACGTACGACTTCCCGTTCGGCGTCATCGTGCCGTTCGCCGGGAAGGAGGGGGCCACGCCGCACTACAACATGGGCTACGGCTCCGTCGGCTACACCGCGATCAACAAGAAGGCCGACGAGAAGCGCGTCAAGATGCTGCTGCGCGTCCTGGACTACCTGGCCGCCCCCTTCGGTACGGAGGAGCGCCTCTTCCTCGACAACGGCATCGAGGGCAAGCACTGGACCCGTACCGCCAAGGGCGACGTCAAGCTCACCCCCAAGGGCACCTCCGAGGCCGTCACCACGGCGATGCCGCTGGCCTTCCTCGCCGCCGGCCCCGAGTACATCTACCTGCCGGGCCAGCCCGAACTGGCCGGCAGGATCCACGGCTGGCAGGAGGAGCTCCTCAAGATCGCCCAGTCCAACCCGACGAGCGGCCACTTCTCGGACACGTCCACCAGCAAGGGCTCCTCGCTCACCACCGGCATGAGCGATGTCCAGAAGGACATCGTCGCCGGCCGCAAGCCGCTCTCCGCCTTCAAGGACCAGCTGGCCAAGTGGCGCTCCGGCGGCGGCGACAAGATGCGCGCCGAGTTCGAGGCATCCCTCGCCGGCAAGTAACCTCCGCCCGCACGACCCGTACCAACCGAAGGGACTCCCGTGTCAGACCTGCGACTCGGCGTCATCGGGCTCGGCCTGCGCCGGTCCATCGCGATGTCGGCCCACCACCCCGGCAAGGGATCGGCGATCACCGCCGTCTGCGACCTCGACCCGGAGGTGCGCAGCCGCGAGGCCGAGCGCTTCGGCGCCGAGATCGCGGTCGAGGACTACAAGCTGCTCCTCGACCGGGACGACCTGGACGCGATCATCATCGCCACCCCGGACGACACCCACGAGGTCATCGCCATCGACGCCCTGCGGGCGGGCAAGGCGGTCTTCGTCGAGAAGCCCCTCGGCATCACCGTCGAGAGCTGCGACAACGTCCTGCGCGCCGCGTACGAGACCGGGACCCGGCTCTACGTCGGCCACAACATGCGCCACATGGGCGTCGTGCGCCTGATGCGCGACATCATCGCGCGCGGCGACATCGGCGAGCCCAAGGCCGTCTGGGTGCGCCACTTCGTGGGCTACGGCGGCGACTACTACTTCAAGGACTGGCACGCCGACCGCACCCGCACCACCGGTCTGCTGCTCCAGAAGGCCGCGCACGACATCGACGTGCTGCACTGGCTGGCCGGCGGCTACACCCAGCGCGTCAACGCGCTGGGCGACCTGCTCGTCTACGGCGACCTGCCGCGCCGCGAGCCGGACACCCCGCGCCCCGAGAACTGGCTGCGCGAGTACGAGTGGCCGCCGACCGCCCGCAAGGACCTGCACCACATCGTGGACGTCGAGGACGTCTCGGTGATGAACATGCAGCTCGACAACGGCGTCGTGGCCGCCTACCAGCAGTGCCACTTCACCCCCGACTACTGGCGCAACTACACGGTCATCGGCACCGAGGGCCGGCTGGAGAACTTCGGCGACGGCCCGGGCGACGAGGTCAAGGTCTGGAACACCGGCCCCAGCGGCTACCGCGCCGAGGCCGACATCACCTACCGGGTGCCCGAGGCCAAGGGCTCCCACGGTGGCGGCGACAGCCGGATCATGCAGGAGTTCTGCCGGTTCGTGCGCGACGGGGGCGTCACCGACACCTCCCCGGTCGCCGCCCGGATGAGCGTCGCCGCCGGCGTCCTCGCGACCCGCTCCCTGCGCGAGGGCGGTGTGCCCTACGAGGTGCCGGCCCTCGACCCGGAACTGATCGCGTACTTCGAGCGCGGCCAGGTCCGCTCCTGAGGATCTGAGCGGCCGGTCCTGGGCCATGGGCCCCCGGCGTACCGCTTCAGGCGGTACGCCGGGGGCCCGTGGCGTCTGTTTTCAGCCATGCTCGGTGGGTAATCGGCCCCTTCCGGTTTGGCGGCGCCGTGTCCCGTAATGGTGACGGAGGTGCACCCACTGGGGTCGCTCCTTCCGCTTCACCCCGGAAGATTCCGTACGGTGACGGTCCCCTGCGCTCTCGTACGGTCACCGGCCGAGGCGCCGGAAGACAGGTCAAGGACTGTTTCAAGCCAATGGCGTGCCCGGATGGCCGGGTTCGAACGCGCGACCGGAAAGCGGTCGGCATAATCGCCTCCATGCTGATCACGGGTGGGGACGTCGTTGACCTTGGCCGGGGCCTGTACGCATGGCTCCCGCCGAAGCGTGGCTGGGGGCTGGCCAACTGCGGCCTGCTCGTCTCGCCCAGCGGCGCGCTGTGGATCGACACCCCGTACGACCCGGTGCTCGCCGGACAGTTCCTCGCCGAGTCCGGAAAGCGGCTGCCCGACGGCGTCACCATCGACCGGGTGATCGTCACGCACGCCAACGGCGACCACTTCTGGGGCGCGGGCGTGCTCCCGGACGCCGAGATCATCGTGACCCGTGAGGCCAGGGAGCACATCCACTACGAGCCCACGCCGCAGCAGCAGCACGCCCTCGTCAGCGGCGGCGACCCGGCGACCCCGCTCGGGGCCTACCTCGCACGGCACTTCGGACCGTTCGACTGGTCACAGACCGAACCGGTGCGGCCGACCACCTACTTCACGGGCGAGCTCGAACTGACCCTCGGCGACCACCCGGTGCAGATCACCTCGCTCGCGCCCGCGCACACCACCGGCGACCTGATGGTCCACCTGCCCGCCCAGTCCGTCGTGTTCAGCGGCGACATCATCTTCTCGTCGTCCCCGGAGCAGCCCGGCGACCACCCGATCCACTGGGAAGGCCCGCTGAGCAACGTCATCGGAGCCTGCGAACAGGTACTGGCCACCGGCGCCGAGACCATCGTCCCGGGCCACGGACCCGTGATCGACCGGGCCGGGGTCCGCGAGCACATCGGCTACCTGGAGTACATCCGCGAGCGCGCCCACACCCTCCACGCCGCCGGCGTACCCTCCGTCGACGCCGCCCGACAGGTCATCGCCGAGGGCCGCTACCCCGGCCTCGGGCTCCCCGAACGGCTGGTGGTGACCATCGGCAGCGAGTACCGCCAGCTCGACGGTTCCCCGCGGCCCGGCGTGGTCCAGGTCATGACCGAAGTCGCCGCGGTCGCACAGGAAGTGGAGCAGGCCAGTGAGCCGGCAGGCAGAGCGGGCTGACGGGGCGGTCCCGCGCCGCGCGCGCCGACGGACCGACCCGACGACAGAAACGCGGTAACGGCATGGCATGGATCGTCACACTGATCGCCGTCGTCGCCGCGGTGGTGGCGTTCTCGCGCGCGTACCGGACCGGCCTCTCCGAGCAGCAGGCCGTGACCCGGGCCGAACTCGCCGAGCGCCAGGCGAAGGCCGCCGAGGCCCGCACCGCCGCGCTCCTCGACGAGATCCGGCAGCTCGCGCGCAAGCGGATACCCGCCGCCGCCCTCGCCCTCTCCCACCCCAGCGCCACGGTCCCCGGGCTGCGCGAGGCGGCCGAGGTCGACGGCGGCGCCGCCCTCCTGCTCACCGAGGCCGTCCAGGCCGCGAGGACCGCCGTCCTGGAGGAGCGCGGACGCGTCGACGCGGCGGCCCGCTCCGCGATGCGCGGCACCTCCGCCAAGATCCAGTCGCTGCTCAACCAGTCCCAGCAACTGCTGCACGAACTCCAGCACGAGTACGACGACCCGCGCATCCTCCAACTGGACTTCCGCAACGAACTCGCTCTGCGCCGCACCCAGTCGACGGCAGTGCTCTGCGACGCCTGGCCCGGCCTCGCCCGGCAGAACTCACCGCTCGTCGAGATCGTGCTCGGCGCCCAGTCGCGGGTCGCCGGCTACGAGCGGATCAAGGTCGCCAACCACCTGCGCGACGAACGGCTCGCGCTCGCCGCCCGGGCCGCCGAACCCCTCGCGATCGCCCTGGCCGAACTGCTCGCCAACGCCACCGCGTACTCCCACCCCGACACCGATGTGCAGGTCACCATCCAGCAGAGCGGCGGCCGGGGCGCGTTCCTGGTGGTCGACGACGCGGGCATCGGCATGGACGAGGACGCGCTGGAACGGGCCCGCGCCCTGCTCGCCGGCCCCGCCGAGGTGCTCCTGACCGAACTGGGCGACCCACCGCAGACGGGCTTCGCGGTCGTCGGCCGGCTCGTCGTGCAGTACGGCTTCGACTGCCACATCGAGGAGTCCCCGTTCGGCGGCATGCGGACGATCCTGCGGGTCCCCGCCCACCTGCTGACCGTGCTGGACGAGGACCGCAACCTCTCCGCCCTCGCCCCGGCACCCGTGTCCGCGGCCGCCGCCCCGGTCCGGCCGGACCTCGCCGCCCCGGCCGGAGCGGACACCCGGGAACCGGCCGCCGCGGAGCCCACCGGACTGCCCAGCCGGCGCCGGCGCGCCCCGCGCCGCACACCCGCCGCGGCGACCGGCGCCCGGGCCGCCGAGCCGTCCGCCGGAAAGATGTCCCGTACACCGGAAGTGGCCGGGGCTTCCTGGGCCGCCCTCCAGCAGGGCACCCTCAACGGCAGGAGCGTCACCGGGCGGAGCCCCGCACCGGACACCGGCGCCCGCGACCACCAGGACGACCAGGACGACCAAGGAGACGACGAGAAGTGAGCGCCCCCAGCCCCACCTCAGGCGACCTCGCATGGGTGCTGACCCCGCTGCTGGAACTGCCCGGAGTCCAGCATGCCGTGGTAGCCACCGGTGACGGTCTCGTCGAAGGCGCCTCGCCCGGCCTCGACCGGGCCTCCGGTGAACGGGTCGCCGCCATGACGGCCACCCTGCACGCCGCGGCCCGAGCCTTCACGACCGCCTTCACCGACGCCGAGGCCCCGCACCTGGCCCAGACCGTCGTCGAATCGGACCTGGGCTTCGCCATCGTCGTACCGGCCGGCCGCAACACCACGCT
The DNA here is from genome assembly GCF_040632605.1 of Streptomyces sp. NPDC019224. Lineage (NCBI taxonomy): Bacteria > Bacillati > Actinomycetota > Actinomycetes > Kitasatosporales > Streptomycetaceae > Streptomyces > Streptomyces sp. NPDC019224. The sequence goes on from NZ_JBEYCF010000043.1 coordinate 18,814, forward strand.
CGCCCTGTTCGCCGAACCCGGCGCCAAACTCGGCGACATCGCCTACCAGATGCAGGTGCAGGTCACCGCGCTCACCCGGGCGATGCACGCACCCACCCGTCAACCGGACACCGCCGCCCGGCCATGACCCCCGGCCCAGCACGCCGTCTGATCCCCGCCTACCTGGTCACCGGCGGCCGCTCCCGCCCCGCCGGCCCCGCACTCGACCGGCTCGCCGTACTCGTACGCACCGACGCGCCCGTCCCCGGCGACGCCGGCACCCAGGCGCGCAGCCTGTGTGCCCTGCTGGAGCCGGGCGCCCTCACCGTCGTCGAGTGCGCGGCCCACCTGGACCTGCCGGTCAGCGCCACCGTCTTCCTGGCCACGGACCTCGCGGCCACCGGACTACTGCTCACCCGACCGCCGATACCCAGTGCCGGGCAGATCGACAGGTCGCTCGTCGAGAGGCTGCTCGTTGGACTCCGCTCCCTCCCCTGACCGGACCGGCGTCGGCTATCTGCCGGCCGCCGCCCGGACCCTGATGAAACTCGTCGTCACGGGTCCCTTCGGCGTGGGCAAGACGACCCTGATCCGTACGCTCTCCGAGATCGCCACCCTCCACACCGAGGAGGCGATGACCCAGTCCAGCACCCACGTCGACTCCACCGCCGGGCTCCCCGGGAAGACCACCACCACGGTCGCCATCGACTTCGGCCGCCTGACCGTCCCAGACGACCTCGTCCTCTACATGTTCGGCACGCCCGGCCAGGAGCGGTTCCTGCCCCTGTGGGAGGACATCGCCCGCGGCGCGCTCGGCGCCCTCGTCCTCGTCGACACCCGGCGGCTCGCCGACTCCTTCGCCGTGATGGACATGGTCGAGGAGCAGGGACTGCCGTACGCGGTCGCGGTGAACCGTTTCCCCGACGCGCCCGCACACAGCGACGAGGTCCTGCGCAAGCACCTCGACCTCGACGGCACGACCCCGCTGATCCAGTGCGACGCGCGCGAGCGCCGCGGCAGCATCGACGCCCTGATCGCACTCGCCGAACACGTGCTGACCCGCATGCCGCAGCCCGAGGACGCCTCATGACCACGTACGCACCGCCGCCGCAGCCCCTCGCGCTGTTCGGCCCGGCCTTCGCGGCCGACCCGCAGGGCCACTACCGCGCCCTGCGCGAGCACGGCCCGCTCGCACCGGTGCGGATCGCCCCCGACGTCGAGGCGATGCTCGTCACGGACTACCAGGCCGCCATCGACCTGCTGCGCGACACCCACACCTTCAGCAAGGACCCCCGGGCCTGGCAGGCGACCGTCCCGCCCGACTCGCCGGTGCTGCCCGTGCTCGGCCACCGCCCCACCGCGCTGTTCAGCGACGGCGCGGTGCACGCCCGCTACCGCGAGGCCATCAACGACAGCCTGGCGCTGATCGAACCGCACGTCCTGCGGGCCGAGGTCGCCCGCGTCGCCCGCCGGCTCATCGGCCGGTTCGCCGCCACCGGCAGCGGCGACCTCATCGCCCAGTACGCCCGGCGCCTGCCGATGCACATCTTCGTCACCTGGTTCGGCGCCGACCCCAAGGACGGCGACCGCATCGTCGACGGGGTCGCCGGGATGATGAACTCCGCAGCGGACGCCGCCGCCGCGTACGCCGACCTCGTCGACGTCGTCACCCGCCTCGTCGCCGACCGGCGCGCCAGGCCGCGTCGCGACCTGACCTCGTACTTCCTCGCCCACCCGGCGGGACTCGACAACGACGAGACGGTACGCCAGATCACCCTGGTGATGAGCGCCGGCAACGACCCGATGACCAACCTCATCGGCAACGCCATCCTCCACATGCTCACCGACGAACGCTACGCGGGCTCCCTGCACGGCGGCGCGATGACCGCCCACGAGGCGATCAACGAGGTCCTCTGGCGGGACGCGCCGATCGCCAACCTGGCGGCCCACTACCCGCGCCACGACACCGAGTTCCACGGGGTCCGGCTGCGTGCCGGACAACTCGTCCTGGTCTCCTTCGCCGCCGCCAACGCCCAGTCCCCCCCGCCCGCCTCCGACGACGGGCTCCGGTCCGGCGCCAGCGCCCACCTCGCCTGGTCGGCGGGGCCCCACCGCTGCCCCGCCAAGCAGCCGGCCCTGCTCATCGCGATGACGGCCATCGAACAGCTCACCAGTCTCCTGTGCGACGCGGAGCTCGCCGTTCCGGCCGGTGAACTGCTCTGGCGGCCGGGCCCGTTCCACCGCGCACTGGTGCACCTGCCGATCCGCTTCACCCCGCTGGACGCCAGCGCGACCCCGACCCGGCCCGTCACGGTCACGGAACCGGCGGACATGATTCCGGCGGGTGTGATTCCGGCAGGCGTGATCGATTCCTGAGCCGTGTCGCTCGTAGGCCGAACGGGTGAGGCGGGGGACAATCGCCCGATGAACAGTGAGGGCAGCCGGCGCAACGCCGACCGACGTGCGGACGGAGTGGTCCGGTGAGCAGGTACGACAGGTACGACGTCACGGACGAGCAGTGGGAGGGACTGGCCCAGGTCGTACCGCTGCGCAGCCGCAACGAGTGGCCCTCCCGGGTGAACCACCGCACCGTCCAGGACGAACCGGAGGCCGCCGAGCAGCGGCGCATGGTGGTGCTGCGGGTCCAGGTGTTCGCCGACGCCCGCGAGGTCGCCGAATACCTGGTGGCCCAGGTGCCGGTGCTGCTCGACCTGACCGGCGCCGAGAGCGATGTGGCCAAGCGCATCCTGGACTTCACCAGCGGTGTGGTCTTCGGCCTCGGCAGCGGGATGCACCGGGTGGACCGCAACGTCTTCCTGCTGTCGCCCGTCGGCATGGAGGTCGAGGGCGTCACGGCGGCCGGAGTGCCGGGGGCGTAGGACTCCGTGAGCGAACTCGACGTACAGGTCCTCCAGCAGCGGCTGGCCGACTTCGCGGCCGCGCGCGACTGGGGGCCTTACCACACCCCGAAGAACCTGGCCTCGGCGCTGAGCGTGGAGGCCGCCGAACTCGTGGAGATCTTCCAGTGGCTGACGCCCGAGCAGTCGGCGCGGGTCATGGAGGACCCGGCGACGGCGCCCAGGGTGGCGGACGAGGTCGCGGACGTGCTCGCGTATCTCCTCCAGTTCTGCGAAGTGCTGGGGATCGACGTGCTGGCGGCGCTCGCGGCCAAGATCGAACGGAACGAGTCGCGCTTCCCCCTCCCGGAACCGGCCCCGGACCCCGTGCCGGGACCGGCCCCTGGATCAATGGACAGCCAAGATCGTCACTCTTCGGAGTGATCGGCTTGTCCACACTCGATTGAGTGTCCACAGATTTCCGAAATCCTCTGGCGTTTCGGTGCGGCCGCCCTCACTGTGGGTAATGAAAGTGGTGAGCGGGTTCTCGCGGTCGAACGGGGGCAGTCGATGGAAGCGGAGCGGCTGGTAACGATCATCAGGCAGGCGCTGGCACAGAGCCGGGGCACACCGGACATCATCGCCGAGGCGTGGCAGGCGCAGGCCCTGGCCCAGGCGGTCGGCAGCCGGCTGGCGGCGAGCGGACCCAAGGGGTTACGGGGCGAGGCGCGCGCCCTGAGTGAGATCGGCGGCAGGAGCAGCGGCGCGCTGGACCACCCGGCGGCCCGCGCGGAGGTGGCCCGCGCGGCGCGGCTGACCGAGGTCGCCGATCCCCGCGCGGCCCTGACGGGCCTGGGCGCCCTGCTCGGGGAAGTCGGCATGGCCCTGGTCGGGGTGGCCTGCGAGACCGACGAACAGAGCCTGTACTGGCAGTGCATGGAGGCGATCGACGCCGCCGACGAGTCCACGGACCGGGTCCGCTCCATGCTGCGTCTGCTCGACGAGCGGGAGCGCGAGCAGCGGGAGGAGCGGGAGCGTGGCCGGGAGCGGGACGGCCCGCACGGCGTGCTCCACGATCCGGTCGGCCCGGTGACCGGCATCCAGTGAGCGGTACGCCCCCCGGGGCGGCGACGGCATGCGGAAAGGGCCCCGGACAGGGGCGGGCGGCGCGCGTGGGTGCAGGATGGAGGCATGGATCTTCGCATCTTCACCGAGCCCCAGCAGGGGGCGAGCTACGACACCCTCCTCACCGTCGCCAAGGCCGCCGAGGACCTCGGCTTCGACGCCTTCTACCGGTCCGACCACTATCTGCGGATGGGGCCGGGCGACGGGCTGCCCGGCCCGACGGACGCCTGGATCACGCTGGCCGGACTGGCCCGCGAGACCAAGCGCATCCGCCTGGGCACGCTGATGACGGCCGGCACGTTCCGACTCCCCGGCGTCCTCGCCATCCAGGTGGCGCAGGTCGACCAGATGTCCGGCGGCCGGGTCGAACTGGGCCTGGGAGCGGGCTGGTTCGAGGAGGAGCACAAGGCGTACGGCATCCCCTTCCCGAAGGAGAAGTTCGGCCGTCTCGAGGAACAGCTCGCGATCGTCACCGGGCTGTGGGCGACCGAGGTCGGCAAGACGTTCAGCTACGAGGGCACGTACTACCAGCTGACGGACTCACCGGCGCTGCCCAAGCCGGCGCAGGCCAAGGTGCCGGTACTGATCGGCGGGCACGGCGCGAAGCGCACCCCGCGCCTCGCCGCTCAGTACGCCGACGAGTTCAACATCCCGTTCGCCTCGCTGGAGGACAGCGAGAAGCAGTTCGGCCGGGTCCGGGAGGCGGCCGAGGCGGCGGGCCGCAAGCCGGACGACCTGGTGTACTCCAACGCGCTGGTCGTCTGCGTCGGCCGGGACGACGCGGAGGTCGCGCGCCGGGCCGCCGTCATCGGCCGCGAGGTGGCCGAGCTGAAGGCCAACGGGCTCGCGGGGTCGCCCGCCGAGGTGGTCGACAAGATCGGCCGCTTCGCGGAGATCGGGGCGTCGCGGATCTACCTCCAGGTGCTCGACCTGGACGACCTGGACCACCTGGAGCTGATCTCGTCCCAGGTCCAGTCCCAGCTCCGCTGAGAGCGAGGCGGCGATGACACCTGGTCCCGGCTCCTGCTCCGGTCCTGGTCCTGGTCCTGGTCCCGGTTCCGGTCCTGGTCCCGGCCCCGGTTCCGGTCCTGGTCCCGGTCCTGGTCCCGGTTCCGGTCCTGGTCCCGGCCCCGGTTCCGGTCCTGGTCCCGGTCCCGGCCCCGGTTCCGGTCCTGGTCCCGGTCCCGGTCCCGGTTCCGGTCCCGGCCCGGCGGCCGGGGCCGGGGTGCCGGCCCGGCCGCTCGCCGCCGCGCTCGCCGAGGGCACGGTCGTCCTCGACGGCGGGCTCTCCAACCAGTTGGAGGCGCAGGGCTGCGATCTGTCCGACGCGCTGTGGTCCGCCCGGCTGCTCGCCGACGGACCGGGGCAGATCGAGGCCGCCCACACGGCGTATGTGCGGGCGGGGGCCCAGGTGCTCATCACGGCCAGTTATCAGGCGAGCTTCGAGGGGTTCGCCCGGCGCGGGATCGGGCGGGAGGCGGCGGCCGGGCTCTTCGCCCGCAGTGTGGAGCTGGCCCGGCGGGCGGCCGGCACGGTCGGCCGGGACGTCTGGGTGGCGGCCTCGGTCGGCCCGTACGGGGCGGTGGCGGCGGACGGGGCCGAGTACCGGGGCCGCTACGGGCTCACCGTCCGGGAGCTGGAGCGCTTCCACCGCCCCAGGATCGAGGCGCTGGCCGCCGCCGGTCCGGACGCGCTGGCCCTGGAGACGGTGCCGGACCTGGACGAGGCGCGGGCGCTGCTGCGGGTGGCGGGGGAGTACGGGCTGCCGGTCTGGCTGTCCTACACCGTGGCCGGCGGCCGGACCCGGGCCGGGCAGCCGCTGGACGAGGCGTTCGGCCTGGCGCGGGGCCGCGACGAGGTCATCGCGGTCGGGGTGAACTGCTGCGACCCGGCCGAGGCGGACACCGCCGTGCGGGCGGCGGTCCGGGCGACCGGGAAGCCGGCCGTGGTCTACCCGAACAGCGGCGAGCACTGGGACGCGGATGCGGGCGCCTGGACCGGGGGCGCCACGTTCGACCCCGCTCGGGCGGTGGGCTGGCAGGAGGCGGGCGCCCGCCTGATCGGCGGCTGCTGCCGGGTGGGGCCGGCGGCGATCGCGGGGCTGGCGGGGGTGCGGCGGGGCGGGCCGCCGGTGTGACATGCCTGGGGCGGAGTGACCGCCCCGGGGAAAATTGCCTGGTGGGAGGAGGGCGGGCGGATCATACTCACACGTGTGTTCCTGACGATCAGTACCACCGGCACCCCGGAACGTCCCGCCACCGACCTCGGATTCCTGCTGCACAAGCATCCCGACCGGGCGCAGGCGTTCTCCACCTCCCACGGCACCGCGCACGTCTTCTATCCCGAGGCGTCCGCGGAGCAGTGCACGGCGGCCCTGCTGCTGGAGGTCGATCCCGTCGCCCTGGTGCGCAAGGGGAAGGGCAAGGGCCGGGGCGGGGCGCCCGACGCGGCGCTCGCGCAGTACGTCAACGACCGCCCCTACGCGGCATCCTCGCTGCTGTCCGTCGCGATGAGCACCGTCTTCAAGTCCGCGCTGAGCGGTGCCTGCAAGGCGATGCCCGAGCGGGCGGCGGCCCCCATGGAGCTGCGGATCGAAGTGCCCGCCCTGCCGGCCCGTGGTGGTGCCGAGCTGGTGCGCAAGCTCTTCGGTCCGCTCGGATGGACGCGGGTGGAGGCGGAGGCCGTGCCGCTCGACGAGAAGTTCCCCGAGTGGGGCGACTCGCGGTACGTACGGCTGGTGCTGGAGGGCGAGTTGCGGCTCGCCGACGCGCTGCGCCAGCTGTACGTGCTGCTGCCGGTGCTCGACGACGCCAAGCACTACTGGGTGGCGCCGGACGAGGTGGACAAGCTGTTGCGGGCGGGTGAGGGCTGGCTGGCCGAGCACCCCGAGCACAAGCTCATCACCAGCCGGTATCTGGCGCGGCGCTGGGGGCTGACCCGGCAGGCGATGGAGCGGCTGGAGCTGGTGCGGCTCGCGGAGTCGGACGACCTCGACGTCGAGAGCATCGACAACGCCGTCGACGAGGGCTCCGACACCGAGGAGCGGCCGGTGCCGCTCGCCGTGCGGCGGCGCGACGCGATCCTGGCGGCGCTCACCGCCGCCGGGGCGGGCCGGGTGCTCGACCTGGGCTGCGGACAGGGGCAGTTGGTGCAGGCACTGCTGAAGGACCCCCGCTTCACGGAGATCGTCGGCCTCGACGTGTCGATGCGCGCCCTGACGATCGCCTCGCGCCGGCTGAAGCTTGACCGGATGGGGGAGCGGCAGGCGGCCCGCGTGACGCTGCGGCAGGGTTCGCTCACCTACACGGACAAGCGGCTCAAGGGGTACGACGCGGCGGTGCTCAGCGAGGTGATCGAGCACCTGGACCTGGAGCGGCTGCCCGCCCTGGAGTTCGCCGTGTTCGGCTCGGCGCGCCCCCGCACGGTGCTCGTGACCACGCCGAACGTCGAGTACAACGTCCGCTGGGAGACCCTTCCGGCCGGGCACACCCGCCACGGCGACCACCGCTTCGAGTGGACCCGGGCCGAATTCCGGGCCTGGGCCGAGGCGGTGGCCGGGCGCCACGGCTACGGCGTGGAGTTCGTGCCCGTCGGCCCCGACGACCCGGAGGTCGGTCCGCCCACGCAGATGGCGGTGTTCACGACGGCCACCGATGCGGCCGACACGGCCGCGAGGCCCGACAAGGCCAGGACCACCGACGAGACCGAGAAGGAGGCGAAAGCCGCATGACCAGCACCCACGACACCCCGGAGCGCACCGCGCCCACCGGCCCGGCCGACGCGTCCGCCGAAGGCGCCCCGCGCCCCGCCCGCGTCCTCCCCGTCACCGACCTCTCCCTCGTCGTGCTCATCGGGGCCAGCGGGTCCGGCAAGTCCACCTTCGCCCGGCGGCACTTCAAGCCGACCGAGGTCATCTCGTCGGACTTCTGCCGCGGCCTCGTCGCCGACGACGAGAACGACCAGGGCGCCAGCAAGGACGCCTTCGACGTCCTGCACTACATCGCGGGCAAGCGCCTCGCCGCCGGCCGGCTGACCGTCGTGGACGCCACGAACGTGCAGCCCGAGGCCCGGCGTCAGCTCGTGCGGGTGGCCCGGGAGCACGACGTGCTGCCCATCGCCATCGTCCTCGACCTGCCCGAGGAGGTCTGCCTCGCCCGCAACGCGGCCCGCCCGGACCGCGCCGACATGCCCCGCCACGTCATCCAGCGCCACCGCCGCGAGCTGCGCCGCTCCCTGCGCGGCCTGGAGCGCGAGGGCTTCCGCAAGGTGCACGTCCTGCGCTCGGAGGACGAGGCCGAGCACGCCGAAGTGGTGCTGGAGCGCCGCTTCAACGACCTGCGCCACCTCACCGGCCCGTTCGACGTCATCGGGGACATCCACGGCTGCCGCTCCGAGCTGGACACCCTGCTCGGCAAGCTGGGTTACGTGGACGGCGCCCACCCCGAGGGCCGCACGGCGGTCTTCGTCGGCGACCTCGTGGACCGCGGCCCCGACAGCCCCGGCGTCCTGCGCCGTGTGATGTCGATGGTGGCGGCCGGGAACGCCCTGTGCGTGCCCGGCAACCACGAGAACAAGCTCGGCCGCCACCTCAAGGGCCGCAAGGTCCAGCTCACCCACGGCCTCGCCGAGACCGTCGAGCAGCTGGAGCGGGAGGACGCGAAGGACCCGGAGTTCCGCAAGCGCGTCGCGGAGTTCATCGACGGGCTGGTCAGCCACTACGTGCTGGACGGCGGGCGGCTCGTCGTCTGCCACGCCGGGCTGCCCGAGAAGTACCACGGACGCACCTCCGGCCGGGTCCGCTCGCACGCGCTGTACGGCGAGACCACCGGCGAGACCGACGAGTTCGGGCTGCCCGTGCGCTACCCGTGGGCGGAGGACTACCGGGGCCGCGCCGCCGTGGTCTACGGCCACACGCCCGTGCCCAACACCTCGTGGATCAACAACACCATCTGCCTGGACACCGGTGCCGTGTTCGGCGGGAGGATGACCGCGCTGCGCTGGCCGGAGCGCGAGCTCGTCGACGTACCGGCGGAGCGGGTCTGGTACGAGCCGGTGAAGCCGCTGGAGACGGAGGCGCCCGGGGGCCGGGAGGGCAGGCCGCTGGACCTCGACGACGTGCGGGGCCGCCGGATCGTGGAGACCCGGCACATGGGCCGCCTCGCCGTCCGCGAGGAGAACGCGGCCGCCGCGCTGGAGGTCATGAGCCGGTTCGCGGTCGACCCCCGGCTGCTGCCCTACCTGCCGCCGACCATGGCGCCCACCGCCACCTCGCGCGAGGAGGGCTACCTGGAGCACCCGGCCGAGGCGTTCGCCGAGTACCGGGCGGCCGGCGTCGCGAAGGTCGTGTGCGAGGAGAAGCACATGGGCTCCCGCGCCGTGGCCCTGGTCTGCAAGGACGCCGCCGCGGCCCGCGCACGCTTCGGTACCGGAGACGGCGACAGCGGCCCGGCCGGCGCGCTGTACACCCGCACCGGGCGTCCGTTCCTGGACGACTCCGCGCTCACCGAGTCCGTGCTCGGCTGGCTGCGCGAGGCCGTCACCGCAGCCGGGCTCTGGGAGGAGTGGGGCACCGACTGGGTGCTGCTCGACGCCGAGCTGATGCCCTGGTCCCTGAAGGCGGGCGGCCTGCTCCGCTCGCAGTACGCGGCGGTCGGGGCCGCGTCCGGTGCGGTGTTCCCCGCCGCCACCGGGGCCCTCGCGGCAGCCGCCGCGCGCGGCATCGAGGTGGGCGCGCTCGCGGACCGGCAGCGGGCGCGGGCCGAGGACGCCGCGGCGTTCACGGAGGCGTACCGCCGCTACTGCTGGAGCACCGAGGGGCTGGACGGTGTGCGCCTGGCGCCGTTCCAGATCCTCGCCGTGCAGGGCCGCTCCCTCGCCTCCGTACCGCACGACGAGCAGCTGGCCTGGCTGGACCGGCTGGTGGAGCACGACCCCGGCGGCCTGCTCCAGGTCACCCGGCGGCTCGTCGTGGACACCGCCGACGAGGCGTCGGTCCGCGCGGGCGTCGACTGGTGGCTGGAGATGACCGGCCGGGGCGGCGAGGGCATGGTCGTCAAGCCGCTCGGCGCGCTCGTCCGGGACGCCAAGGGCCGCCTGGTGCAGCCCGGCATCAAGGTGCGTGGCCGGGAGTACCTGCGGATCATCTACGGCCCCGAGTACACCCGCCCGGACAACCTCGACCGCCTGCGCGGCCGCTTCCTCGGCCACAAGCGCTCGCTGGCCCTGCGTGAGTACGCCCTCGGTCTGGAGGCCCTGGACCGGCTCGCGGACGGGGAGCCGCTGTGGCGGGTCCACGAGGCGGTGTTCGCCGTGCTGGCCCTGGAGTCGGAGCCGGTGGACCCCCGGCTCTGAGGGCACCAGGAGAACAGGCTGGCGATTCGCCGGGTGAACGGCGCGCCGCGCGGTGAGGATGTGGGCATGGGATTCCATGTCGACTCCGAGGCCGGGCGGCTGCGCCGCGTCATCCTGCACCGCCCCGATCTGGAACTGAAACGGCTCACGCCGAGCAACAAGGACGCGCTGCTCTTCGACGACGTGCTCTGGGTGCGCCGGGCCCGGCAGGAGCACGACGGCTTCGCGGACGTGCTGCGCGACCGGGGCGTGGAGGTGCACCTCTTCGGCGACCTGCTGCGCGAGGCGCTGGAGATCCCGGTCGCCAGGCGGCTCGTGCTGGACCGGGTCTTCGCCGAGAAGGAGTACGGTCCGCTCGCCACCGAGCATCTGCGGGCCGCCTTCGAGGAGTTGTCCGCGCCGGAGCTGTGCGAGGCACTGGTCGGCGGGATGACCAAGCGGGAGTTCCTGGAGCGGCACCGGGAGCCGGTCTCGGTGCGCTTCCACGTCATGGACCTGGACGACTTCCTGCTCGGGCCGCTGCCCAACCACCTCTTCACCCGGGACACCTCGGCGTGGATCTACGACGGGGTGTCCATCAACGCGATGCGCTGGCCGGCCCGGCAGCGCGAGACCGTCCACTTCGAGGCGATCTACCGTCACCACCCGCTGTTCACCGGCCCCGAGGCGGGCGCCTTCCACCACTGGTCCGAGGGGCAGGACGACTACCCCTCCACCATCGAGGGCGGCGACGTCCTCGTCATCGGCAACGGCGCCGTGCTCATCGGCATGAGCGAGCGCACCACGCCCCAGGCCGTGGAGATGCTGGCCCGGGGCCTCTTCGACGCCGGCTCGGCCCGGACCATCGTGGCGCTCGACATGCCCAAGAGCCGGGCCTTCATGCACCTGGACACCGTGATGACGATGGTCGACGGGGACACCTTCACCAAGTACGCGGGCCTCGGCATGCTCCGCTCGTACACGATCGAGCCCGGCGAAGGACCGCGTGACCTCAAGGTCACCGACCACCCGCCCGAGCAGATGCACACGGCCATCGCCCGGGCGCTGGGTCTCGACTCGATCAGGGTGCTCACCGCCACCCAGGACGTGCACGCGGCGGAGCGGGAGCAGTGGGACGACGGCTGCAACGTTTTGGCCGTCGAGCCGGGTGTCGTCGTCGCCTACGAGCGCAACGCCACCACCAACACCCACCTGCGCAAGGAAGGCATCGAGGTCATCGAGATCCGCGGCAGCGAGCTGGGCCGTGGCCGGGGCGGACCGCGCTGCATGAGCTGCCCGGTGGTCCGGGAGGCCGTGTGACGGGTGCCGGGGCCCGCCCGGCCTCGGAGACGGGCACCTGGGCGGAGTGGTCCGGGCGCCCGGGTGCCGGGGTGTCCGTACCGCGAGACGTCTCTGTATAGCGATGCATTCGGTCGTATATAGTTCCAGGGTTGCCGTATGCGTCCCCGTCCGACCCAGGAGCAGTCACCATGGCCATAGACCTCGCAGGCCGCCACTTCCTCAAGGAGCTGGACTTCACGGCCGCGGAGTTCCGCGGTCTGGTCGACCTGGCCGCCGAGCTCAAGGCCGCCAAGAAGTCGGGGACGGAGACGCGGCGGCTGCGTGGCCGGAACGTGGCGCTGATCTTCGAGAAGACCTCGACCCGCACCCGCTGCGCCTTCGAGGTCGCCGCCGCCGACCAGGGCGCCTCCACCACCTACCTCGACCCCTCCGGCTCCCAGATGGGGCACAAGGAGTCGGTCAAGGACACCGCGCGCGTCCTCGGCCGGATGTTCGACGGGATCGAGTACCGGGGCGACAGCCAGGCGGTCGTCGAGGAGCTGGCCGCGTACGCGGGGGTGCCGGTCTTCAACGGGCTCACCGACGACTGGCACCCCACCCAGATGCTCGCCGACGTGCTGACGATGACCGAGCACAGCGACAAGCCCCTGGAGGAGATCGCCTTCGCCTACCTCGGCGACGCCCGCTTCAACATGGGCAACTCCTACCTCGTCACCGGCGCCCTGCTCGGCATGGACGTGCGCATCGTCGCGCCCAGGGCGTACTGGCCCGCCGACACGGTCGTCGCGGAGGCCCGCGCGCTCGCCGAGGCGTCCGGGGCGAGGGTCACGCTCACCGAGGACGTGGCCGAGGGCGTGCGCGGGGCGGACTTCGTCGCCACCGACGTCTGGGTCTCGATGGGCGAGCCCAAGGAGGTGTGGGACGCCCGCATCGCCGCCCTCACGCCGTACGCCGTCACCATGGACGTCCTGCGGGCCACCGGGAACGCCGAGGTGAAGTTCATGCACTGCCTGCCCGCCTACCACGACCTCGGCACCGGGGTGGGGCGCGAGATCCACGAGCGGCACGGGCTGAGCGAGCTGGAGGTCAGCGACGAGGTGTTCGAGTCCGCGCACTCCGTCGTGTTCGACGAGGCGGAGAACCGCATGCACACGATCAAGGCCGTCCTCGTCGCGACGATGGCCGGGAAATGATCCGGAACCGCATGTTCATGCACCCAATTGGGTGAATATGCGGACTGGTGTCTATGATGGTGCCGATTGGTGGGGTTCGAGCTCGCACGCTCGAACCCCCTTTTCGTGCGTGCGACGGCCCCCACCGCCCGAGCCGCACCGCCCCCCACGCGTACCGCCAGAGATGAGACACCGCCGTGAGCCCCCTGCGCCTCCCCGGCCCCCCGCACCGCGTCAAGGACCCGCACCGGCTGATCGCCGAGTCGGGCGCCGACCTGGAGGGCCACGGCCTCAAGCGCACCATGGGCCTCTTCCAGCTGGTGTGCTTCGGGATCGGCGCCGTCGTGGGGACCGGCATCTTCGTCGGCCTGTCCGACAGCGTGGCCGAGGCCGGGCCCGCCGTCGTGGTCTCCTTCGTCCTCGCGGCCGTCACCTGCGTCTTCACGGCGTTCTCCTTCGCCGAACTGGGCAGCGCCATCCCCGTCTCCGGCAGCTCGTACTCCTTCGCCTACGCCACGCTCGGCGAGCGCCTCGCCTTCCTCGTCGGCTGGTGCCTGCTCCTGGAGTACGGCGTCTCGGTCTCCGCCGTCGCGGTCGGCTGGAGCCAGTACGTCAACGAACTCCTCGACAGCCTCTTCGGGCACCAGCTGCCCGCCGCGCTCTCCGCCGGCCCCGCCGACGGCGGCGTGATCAACCTGCCCGCCGTCATCGTGGTCATGATGGCCGCCACCCTGCTGGTGCGCGGGGTACGGGAGAGCGCCGGCGCCACCGCCGCGATGGCCGTCCTCAAGCTCGTCGTCCTGGCCCTGTTCTGCGTCATCGCGTTCACCGCGTTCGAGCGCGGCAACCTCGCCCCCTTCGCCCCCCACGGCGCGGGCGGTGTCACGGCGGGCGCGTCCCTGGCGTTCTTCTCGTACATCGGCTTCGACGCGATCACCACCGCCGGGGAGGAGGTCAAGAACCCCCGGCGCGACATCCCGCTCGCGATCATGATCTGCATCGGCCTGGTCACGCTGCTCTACTGCGCGGTCGCCCTCGCCGCGATCGGCGCCCTCGGCCCGGACGCCGTCTCCGACAAGCCCGCCGCGCTCTCGCTGATCGTCGACCAGGTCACCGGCTCCTCCGTGGGCGGCGGCGTCATCGCCTTCGGCGCGGTCGTCGCCATCGCCTCGGTCGTCCTGGCGGTGATGTACGGGCAGACCCGCATCCTGATGTCGATGTCCCGCGACGGCCTGGTCCCGAGGGTCTTCGAACGGGTCTCGCCGCGCACCGCGACCCCGGTCGCCAACACCTGGATCGTCGCCGTCGTCTTCGCGGTCCCGGCGGCCTTCTCCTCGCTCGACATGGTGGTGAACCTGACCACCATCGGCACACTCGCCACCATGGTCGCCGTCAACGCCGCCGTGCTCGTGCTGCGCCGCCGCAACCCCGAGGTGCGCGGCTCCTTCCGGGTCCCGCTCTACCCGCTCAGCCCGCTCATCGGCATCGGCTTCTGCGTCTATCTGATGTACGGCACCGGCTGGACGACCTGGGTGCAGTTCGCCGTGTTCCTCGTGGCCGGGGCGCTCGTGTACGCGCTCTACGGCCGCCGCCGCTCCCGGCTGGCTTCCCCGGCCGCCGGGTAGCGCTCACACGGGCGGCAGCCGGAACCAGACCGCCTTGCCGCGCTCGGTCGGGCGGTGGCCGCAGGACGAGCTGAGGGTGCGGATCAGCAGCAGGCCCCGGCCGTGCTCCTGCCACAGGTCCGGTACGTCGTCGGGCCCGGGGCGCGAAAGATCACCGGGCGGGGCCGGGTCGCCGTCGTGCACCTCCACCTGGCAGCCGGCCGCCAGCAGCTCCACCACCAGCTCTATGGGCTCGTCGCCCGGGGTGTGCTCCACCGCGTTGGCGACCAGCTCGGCGGTCAGCAGCTCGGCGGTGTCGCTGTCGGCGGGCGCGTCGATGTCCGTCAGCACCGAGCGGATCAGGGCACGGGCGATCGGCACGGCGGCCGTGGAATGCGGCAGGGAGATGCGCCAGGAGGGGGGTGGCGGTCCGTCGGGGGGCACGAGGGTTTCCGTTCGGGTGGGCGCGGGGGTCCTGGGCTCAGACGTTTCCGCGCTCAAGACGTGTCGGTCCCACCTTACGAAGCGGCGCGACGCGGACAAGGGCCCGTCGGCCGGTACGAAGGGGACGTTCGTCACTGGTGCCGTACGCACCCCGGGTATCGCGTACTCGTGACGGCAGTCACGTAACGGTGATAAATTCGAGGCCAGGCAGCAGCGACGGCCGAAGGGGACACCCCGCCATGAGCCCGTTCACCGGCTCCGCACCGCGTACGCAGCACTGGCGCCACCTGCGGGTCACCGTCGAGGACGGCGTCGCCACCGTCACCCTCGCCCGGCCCGAGAAGCTCAACGCCCTGACCTTCGGCGCCTACGCCGATCTCCGCGACCTCCTGGCCGAGCTGGCCCGCGAGCGCACCGTGCGGGCCCTGGTGCTGGCCGGCGAGGGGCGCGGCTTCTGCTCCGGCGGCGATGTGGACGAGATCATCGGCGCCACCCTTTCGATGGACACCGCGCAGCTCCTGGACTTCAACCGGATGACGGGCCAGGTCGTCCGCGCGGTGCGCGAGTGTCCGTTCCCCGTCGTCGCGGCCGTCCACGGGGTCGCCGCCGGGGCCGGCGCGGTCCTCGCCCTCGCCGCCGACTTCCGCGTCGCGGACCCCACCGCCCGGTTCGCCTTCCTCTTCACCCGGGTCGGGCTCTCCGGCGGCGACATGGGCGCGGCCTATCTGCTGCCCCGGGTCGTCGGCCTCGGCCACGCCACCCGGCTCCTGATGCTCGGCGAACCCGTGCGCGCCCCCGAGGCCGAGCGGATCGGCCTGATCAGCGAGCTCACCGACGAGGGCGACGCCGGCAAGGCCGCCGCCGCGCTCGCCCGCCGCCTCGCGGACGGGCCCGCGCTCGCCCTCGCCCAGACGAAGGCACTGCTCACCGCGGAGCTGGACATGCCGCTGGCCGCCGCCGTCGAGATGGACGCCGCGACCCAGGCCCTCCTGATGCACGGCGAGGACTACGCCGAATTCCACGCCGCGTTCAGTGAGAAGCGGCCACCCGCCTGGCGGGGCAGATGACCGCCCCGGGCCCCGGCCCGCACCGGATCGCGGTCATCGGCGGCGGCCCCGGCGGGCTCTACGCGGCGGCCCTGCTCAAGCGCCTCGGCCCCGGGCGCGAGATCACCCTCTGGGAGCGCAACGCCCCCGACGACACCTTCGGCTTCGGCGTCGTCCTCTCCGACGAGACCCTGGGCGGCATCGAACACGCCGACCCCGTCGTCCACCGGGCCCTGCAGCGCGAGTTCGTCCGCTGGGACGACATCGACATCGTGCACCGGGGCCACACCCAGACCTCCGGCGGCCACGGCTTCGCCGCCCTCGGCCGCCGCCGGCTCCTGGAGATCCTGCACGAACGCTGCGCCGGGCTCGGCGTCGACCTCCGCTTCCGTACGCAGGCCCCGCCCGCCGCCGAACTCGCCGCGACGCACGACCTGGTCATCGCCGCCGACGGCGTGCACAGCGCCACCCGCGAGGCCCACGCCGAGAGCTTTTGCCCCCGCGTCACCGGACACCGCTGCCGCTACATCTGGCTCGCCGCCGACTTCGCCCTGGACGCCTTCCGCTTCGAGACCGCGGAGACCGCGTACGGCGTGATGCAGCTGCACGCCTACCCGTTCTCACAGGACGCCTCCACCGTCATCGTCGAGATGCGCGAGGAGGTCTGGCGGGCGGCCGGCTTCGACGTGCCCGACCCGGCCGAGTCGGTCGACCAGTGCGCCAAGATCTTCGCGAACGCGCTCGGCCACCGGCCGCTGCGCTCCAACAACTCCGCCTGGCTCACCTTCCGTACCGTCGTCAACGAGCGCTGGTCGCACGGCAGTACGGTCCTCATCGGCGACGCCGCGCACACCGCGCACTTCTCCATCGGCTCCGGCACCAAGCTCGCCGTGGAGGACGCCCTCGCGCTCGCCGCCTGCGTCGAGGAACAGCCGTCCCTCACCGCCGCGCTCGCCGCGTACGAGAGCGAGCGCCGGCCCGTCGTCGAGTCGACGCAGCGCGCGGCGGCGGCCAGCCTGCGCTGGTTCGAGGAGCTGGGCACCTACGTGGACCAGCCGCCCCGCCAGTTCGCGTTCAACCTCCTCACCCGCAGCCGCCGCGTCACCCACGACAACCTGCGGCTGCGCGACCCCGCGTTCACCGCGGGCGTGGAGGAGGAGTTCGGCTGCCCGCCCGGCACCCCGCCGATGTTCGCCCCGCTGCGGCTGCGCGGCCTGGAGCTGCGCAACCGCGTCGTCGTCTCGCCGATGGACATGTACTCGGCCACCGACGGCGTCCCCGGCGACTTCCACCTCGTCCACCTCGGCGCCCGGGCGCTCGGCGGGGCCGGGCTCGTCATGACGGAGATGGTGTGCGTCAGCCCCGAGGGCCGCATCACCCCCGGCTGCACCGGCCTCTACACCGACGCGCAGACCGCCGCCTGGACCAGGGTCACCGACTTCGTGCACACCTCGTCCCCCGGCACCGCCATCGGCGTCCAGCTCGGCCACTCCGGCCGCAAGGGCTCCACCAAGCTCATGTGGGAGGGCATCGACCAGCCCCTGGACGACGGCAACTGGCCGGTGACCGCCGCGTCCCCCCTCCCGTACGCGCCCGGCGTCAACCAGGTCCCGCACGCCCTGGACCGGGCCGGTCTCGACGAGGTGCGCGAGCAGTTCGCCGCCGCCGCCCGGCGCGCCGACGCCTGCGGGTTCGACCTCCTCGAACTGCACTGCGCGCACGGCTATCTGCTCTCCGGCTTCCTCTCCCCGCTCACCAACCACCGCACCGACGCCTACGGCGGGCCGCTCGCCCACCGGCTCCGCTTCCCGCTGGAGGTCTTCGACGCGGTCCGCGCCCAGTGGCCCGACGACCGGCCGATGACCGTCCGGATCTCCGCCACCGACTGGGCGGAGGGCGGCACCACCGCCGAGGACGCCGTCGAGATCGCCCGCGCCTTCGTCGCGCACGGGGCGGACGCCATCGACGTCTCCACCGGCCAGGTCGTGCCCGGCGAGCGGCCCGAGTACGGGCGCTCCTACCAGACGCCGTGCGCCGACCGCATCCGCAACACCCTGTGCGTGCCCGTGATCGCGGTGGGCGCGATCTCCTCCTGGGACGACGTCAACTCCCTGCTCCTCGCGGGCCGCGCCGACCTCTGCGCCCTGGCCCGCCCCCACCTGTACGACCCGCACTGGACGCTCCACGCGGCGGCCGAGCAGGGCTACACCGGCCCGGGCGCGCCCTGGCCCCTCCCGTACCGCGCGGGCAGCCGCACCCCGCCGACGGGCCGCGCGGACGCGCCGAAGCCGAGGCTCACGCTGGGCTGACCGGCACGCCGCACTGCCGCGACGCCCCCGCCCTGAAGCCGGTCTACGCCCGCGCGAACTCCGCCCCCGCGTCCCGCAACCGCTCGTGCAGCGCCCGGAACACCTCGGCCGACCGGGCGCCCGGCCAGCCGTCGGGCAGCAGTTCCCGCGGCAGCCCCGGGTCGGCGTAGGGCACCCGGCGCCAGGAGTCCAGTGCCGTCAGGTAGTCCCGGTAGGCCGCCTCCGGGTCCGCCGTCCCGTCCCCGCGCGCCTCCCAGGCCCTGAGGACCGGTTCGTGGTGTTCCAGGAAGTCGTGGTGGAGCCGGGCCACCGCGTCCAGGTCCCACCAGCGGGCCACGGCCTCCCGGGTCGGGGTGAAGCCCAGGTGCTCGCCGCGGAACAGGTCGACGTACGGGGCGAGTTCCAGCCGCTCCAGGGTGTGCCGGGTCTCGTCGTACAGCCCGGCCGGGGCGATCCAGACACCGGGGGCGGCCGTGCCGAACCCCAGCCGGGACAGGCGCGAGCGCAGCAGGTGCCGCTTGTGGCGCTCCGCCTCGGGCACGGAGAACACCGCGAGCACCCAGCCGTCCGACGAGGCCGGGTCCGGGTGCCGGTAGATGCGCCGGTCGCCGTCGTCCAGGAGTTGGCGGGCGTCCGCCGACAGCGCGTACCCGGCCGCCCCGTCGGCCGTGCGCGCGGCGACGAGCAGCCCGCGCCGCTTCAGCCGGGAGACGGACGAGCGTACGGCGGGCGCGTCCACGCCGACGGCGCCGAGCAGCCGGACCAGACCGGCCACCGGCATCGGCTCGTCGCCGGGGGTGCGGCCGTACGCCCCGTACAGGGTGACGATCAGTGAGCGGGGGGTGTGCGGTTCGGCCATGTGATCATTCTCGGCCCGGCGCGGGGCCCGCCGCACCGGGTTCCCCCGCGCGGAGCCGGAACCGTTGCAGTTTCCCCGTGGCGGTCCGGGGGAGCGCCGGCAGGAACGTGAAGCGGCGGGGGCACTTGTGCGGGGCCAGCTCCGCCCGCATGAACGCCCGCAGCTCGTCCGCCGTCAGCGCGGAGCCCTCCCGCGGCACCACGTACGCCGCCACGATCCGGCCGCGCAGCTCGTCCGCCTGCCCCACCACCGCGGCCTCCGCCACGTCCGGGTGGCGCAGCAGGGCCTCCTCGACCTCGGGGCCCGCGATGTTGTACCCGGACGAGATGATCATGTCGTCGGCGCGGGCCACGTACCGGAAGTAGCCGTCCGCGTCGCGCACATAGGTGTCGCCGGTGATGTTCCAGCCGTGCCGTACGTAGTCGCGCTGCCGTTCGTCGGCGAGGTAGCGGCAGCCGACCGGGCCGCGCACGGCGAGCAGCCCCGGCTCGCCGTCCGGCACCGGCGTTCCGTCGGCGTCCACCACGCGGGCCTGCCAGCCGGGGACCGGGACGCCCGTGGTGCCGGGGCGGATGGCGTCGTCGGCGGCGGAGACGAAGATGTGCAGCAGTTCGGTGGCGCCGATGCCGTTGATGATCCGCAGCCCGGTCCGCTCGTGCCAGGCGTGCCAGGTCGCCTCGGGCAGGTTCTCGCCCGCCGAGACGCAGCGGCGCAGCGCCGACAGGTCGTGCCCGTCGAGCTGGTCCAGCATCACCCGGTACGCGGTCGGCGCGGTGAACAGCACGGAGACGCGGTGCTCGGCCAGGGCGGGCAGCAGCTGCTTGGGGCCGGCCTGCTCCAGCAGCAGCGCCGAGGCGCCCGCCCGCAGCGGGAACACCACCAGGCCCCCGAGCCCGAAGGTGAAGCCGAGCGGCGGACTGCCCGCGAACACGTCGTCGGGGACCGGCCGCAGCACGTGCCGCGAGAAGGTGTCCGCGACGGCCAGCACATCGCGGTGCAGGTGCATGCAGCCCTTGGGGCGGCCGGTGGTGCCCGAGGTGAACGCGATCAGCGCCACGTCGTCCGACGCCGTGTCCACCGCCCGGTAGGGCCCCGGCCGGGCGGCGGCCAGCCGCAGCAGGTCGTCCGGCGCCTCACCCCCGTACGCCGTGATCCGCAGCCCCGGCACCTCCGCCTGCGCCAGGTCCTCGACCGACCGTGCGTCGCACAGGGCGTGGCTCACCCGGGCGATCGCGCAGATCGTGGCCAGTTCGGAGGCCCGCTGCTGCGCCAGTACGGTGACGGCGACCGCGCCCGCCTTCAGCACCGCGAGCCAGCAGGCGGCGAGATGCGGTGTGGTGGGGCCGCGCAGCAGGACGCGGTTGCCGGGGACGACCCCCAGGTCCGAGGTGAGGACGTGGGCGATCCGGTCGACGAGGTCCTGCAGCTCCCCGTAGCTCAGCACCCCGCCGTCGGGCGTGCGGAAGGCGGGGCGGCCGGGGCCGAGGCGGCCGGCTGTGCGGTCCAGGAGCTCGGCGGCGCAGTTGAGCCGGTCCGGGTAGTGCAGCTCGGGCAGGTCGAAGACCAGCTCCGGCCACTGCTCCACGGGGGGCAGGTGCTCCCCGGCGAAGCCGTCGATGTGCGCTGAGGTTTTCGGGTCCACGAAGGATCGCCCCCTTGTCGCTCCTGGAGCGTATCGTTTGGGTGACGGGAGTCAACGGTCCGCGATAAAGATGCTCAGGTGCAATCGATTCGACCAGATGCGACCAGAGAGGCGCCGGTATGACGGCATTCTCGCTCGATCCGGCACAGACCGCCTGGTGCGAGGAGTTGCGCACCCTGGCCCGGGACCGGCTCGCCCCGCTCGCCGCGCGCGGCGAGCCGGGGCACGTCAACCGCCCGCTGCTCGCCGCCCTCGGCGAGCTGGGCCTGCTGGACCGGCTGCTCGGCTCGGGCGCCCTCGACCTCTGCCTGCTGCGCGAATCGCTCGCCCGGGGCTGCACGGAGGCCGAGACCGCCCTCGCCCTCCAGGGCCTCGGCGGCTTCCCGGTGCTCCGCTCGGGCACCCCCGCCCAGCGCGAGCGGTGGCTCCCCGAGGTGCGGGCGGGCCGGGCCGTCGCCGCCTTCGCGCTCAGCGAGCCCGGCGCGGGCTCCGACGCGGCCGCCCTCGCGCTCGACGCCGCCCCGGACTCCGGCGGCTGGCGGCTGACCGGCGAGAAGTGCTGGATCTCCAACGCGCCGGAGGCCGACTTCTACACGGTCTTCGCCCGCACGACCCCGGGCGCCCGGGCCCGGGGCGTCACCGCGTTCCTGGTCCCCGCCGACCGGCCGGGCCTGACCGGCACCGCCCTGGAGATGCTCTCCCCGCACCCCATCGGGGCCCTCGCCTTCGACGGCGTCCGCGTCACCGCCGA
This sequence comes from Streptomyces sp. NPDC019224, assembly GCF_040632605.1. Classification (NCBI taxonomy): domain Bacteria; kingdom Bacillati; phylum Actinomycetota; class Actinomycetes; order Kitasatosporales; family Streptomycetaceae; genus Streptomyces; species Streptomyces sp. NPDC019224. The sequence continues at coordinate 40,214 of NZ_JBEYCF010000043.1, forward strand.
CGACATGCTCGGCGAACCGGACCGGGGCTTCGCGGTCGCCATGGACACCCTCAACCTCTTCCGCCCCAGCGTCGGCGCCTTCGCCCTCGGCATGGCGCGGGCCGCCCTCGAAGCCACCGTGGAGCACACGGCGACCCGTACCGCCTTCGGCGGACCCCTGGCCGGTCTCCAGGCCGTGTCCCACCAGGTCGCCGAGATGGCCACCCGCACCGAGGCCGCCCGGCTGCTGGTCTACGCGGCGGCCGCCGCCCACGACGCGGGGGAGCCCGGGGTGCCGCGCCGGGCCGCCATGGCGAAGCTGTACGCCACCGAGACCGCGCAGTACGCCGTGGACACCGCCGTCCAGCTGCACGGCGCCCGCGCGCTGCAACGCGGGCATCTGCTCGAACACCTCTACCGGGAGGTCCGCGCCCCGCGCATCTACGAGGGCGCCAGCGAGGTCCAGCGCACCATCATCGCCAAGGAGCTGTACGCGAACCGGGAGCCCTCCGCATGAGCTCGATCCACCGCATCAACCCGCACGAACTCCCGCCCGCCTCCGGCTTCTCGCACGCGGTCACCGCCACCGGCGGCCGGCTCGTGTTCCTGGCCGGGCAGACCGCCCTGGACCAGCACGGCGCCGTCGTCGGCGAGACGCTGCCCGAGCAGTTCGCCACCGCCCTCGGCAACCTCCTCACCGCCCTGCGCGCGGCCGGCGGCTCCCCGGCGGACCTGGCCCGGGTCACGGTGTACGCCACCGATGTCGCCGACTACCGGGCCCACGCCCCGGAACTGGGCCGCGTCTGGCGCCGGCTGGCGGGCCGCGACTACCCGGCGATGGCCGTCATCGGGGCGGCGCGGCTCTGGGACGAACAGGCCCTGGTCGAGATCGACGGGATCGCGGTCCTGCCCGGACAGAACACTTAGGGCTTTCACGGCGGGCCGTCGTGGGCGCGGCGCGCCGTACGGGTGGGGCACGGCCGGGGCGATATCTCTATTCAGTGCGCTTTGCCCGTTGTGTGACCATCTGCCTCGCTCCACCCGCCGCCGCGCCCCGCCGCCCCGTCGTATGACCGCCCTCATCGTCGGTCACTTCGTCCTCGCGGCCTGCGCGCGTCCGCTGGTGCGGTGGCTGGGGGCGCGCGCCTTCCTCGTCCTCGCGCTGCCGCCCGCCGCCACCACCTGCTGGGCCTTCACCCAGTGGGACACGGCCGCGTCCGGCTCCTCGGCCGACTGGTCGTGGGCGTGGATGCCCGCGTACGACGTCTCCGTCTCCCTCCGCCTGGACGCGCTCGCCGAACTGATGGTGCTGCTCGCGTCCGGCGTCGGCACGCTCGTCCTGCTGTACTGCGCCTCCTACTTCAAGGACACGACCCCCGGCCCGGCCGGATTCGCCGGGAACCTGCTCGCCTTCGCCGGCGCCATGCTCGCCCTCGTCCTCAGCGACGACCTGATCTCCCTCTACGTCTTCTGGGAGCTCACCACCGTCTTCTCGTACCTGCTCATCGGGTACGACAGCGAGCAGCGGCACAGCAGACGCTCCGCCCTCCAGGCACTGACCGTCACCACGCTCGGCGGCCTCGCCATGCTGATCGGCTTCCTGATCGTCGGCCGGGAGGCCGGCACCTACCGCGTCTCCGGGATCCTCGCCGACCCGCCCCCGGCGACCACCGCCCTCGAGGTCGCCGTCCTGCTCATCCTGTGCGGGGCCCTGTCCAAGTCGGCGGTCTGGCCGTTCAGTCTCTGGCTCCCCAACGCCATGGCCGCTCCCACCCCCGTCAGCGCCTATCTGCACGCCGCCGCGATGGTCAAGGCCGGGGTCTACCTGGTCGCCCGGCTCGCGCCCGCCTTCGCCGACGTGCCCGGCTGGCGGCCCGTCGTGATGGTCCTCGGCGCCGCGACGATGCTCCTCGGCGGCTGGCGGGCCCTGCGGCTGCACGATCTCAAGATCGTCCTCGCCTACGGCACCGTCAGCCAGCTCGGCTTCCTCGTCCTGCTCGCGGGCGTCGGCAACCGCGACGCCGCGCTGGCCGCCGCCGCCATGATCCTCGCGCACGCCCTCTTCAAGGCCCCGCTCTTCCTCGTCACCGGCATCATCGACCACGCGGCCGGCACCCGCGACCTGCGCAAGCTCTCCGGCGTCGGACGCGCCCTGCCCCATGTGTGCGCCGTCGCCGTGCTCGCCGCCGCCTCCATGGCCGCCCTGCCCCCGCTGCTCGGTTTCGCGGCGAAGGAGGCCGCGTTCGAGGCGCTGCTGCACGGGGACACGGCGGAGCGCTGGGCGCTGGGCATCACGGTGGCGGGCTCGGCGCTGACCGTCGCGTACACCGCCCGGTTCGTCTGGGGCGGCTTCCTGCGCAAACCGGGCGTCGCCGACACCCCGGTGCACCGGGTCGGCCCGGCCTTCCTCGCCGCGCCCGCCGTGCTCGTGGCCTGCGGGCTGGTCCTCGGGCCCGGCGTCGGGTGGACCGACCGGCTGCTGAGCGCCTACGCCGACGCCTTCCCGGCCCCCGCCCACCCCTACCACCTCGCGCTCTGGCACGGCTGGGGCACCGCCCTGCTGCTCTCGGCCGTCGCCACGGCGGGCGGCGCGGTGCTCTTCGCCGCACGCGACCGGGTCGCCCGGTTCTCCCGGCGCATCGCCTGGCCCACCGCCGACGGCGTCTTCGGCCGGCTGCTCCTGGGCCTGGAACGCCTCTCCCTCCAGGCCACCGGATTCGTCCAGCGCGGCTCGCTCTCCGTGTACCTCGCCACCACCCTGCTGGTGATGCTCGCCGGACAGCTCTCCGTGCTCATCGCCGACCGGCCCTGGCACGGCGCGTCCGCGCCCCGGCTCTGGGACGTCCCGCTCCAGGGCGCGATCGCCGCCCTGACCTGCGCGGCGGCCCTCCTCTGCCTCACCGTCAGACGGCGCATGAAGGCCGTGGTGCTGGCCGGACTCACCGGTTACGGGACCGCGCTGCTGTTCGTCGTCCAGGGCGGCCCGGACCTGGCGCTCACCCAGTTCTGCGTGGAAACCGTGTCGATGATCGTGTTCGTGCTGGTCCTGCGGCGGATGCCGGTGCACTTCCAGGAGTCCGTGAGCACCTGGCGGCGGGCCGTGCGCATCCCGGTCGCTCTGGCCGCCGCCGCCACCCTCGGCGTGGTGGTCTGGGTCGCCGCCGCCGCGCGCACCGCGTCCCCGGCGGGCGCCGCCATGGTCGAGGAGACCGCGGACCACGGCCTCAAGGACGTCGTCGCCACGATCCTGGTGGACCTCCGCGCCTGGGACACGATGGGGGAGTCCGCCGTCCTCGCCGCCGCCGCGATCGGCGTGACCAGCCTCATCTACCTGCACCGCCGCGCGGAGGGGACCGCGGCGCCCTCGGAGGTACGGGGGCGCACCGCCTGGTCGGTGACCGCCGAACCGCTGACCGGGGTGCCCCGGGGCGACGAGGGGGCGCCCGAGCGCGACTGGCTGGCGGCCGGCGGGACCCTGGCGCCCGAGCACCGGTCCGTCGTCTTCGAGGTGGTGGCCCGGCTGCTGTTCCACCCGATCCTGGTGCTCTCGGTCTACCTGCTGTTCTGCGCCGAGAACATGCCGGGCGGCGGCTTCGTCGGCGGCCTGGTCGCGGGCCTCGCCCTGATCACCCGTTACCTGGCGGGCGGCCGCTTCGAACTCGCCGAGGCCGCGCCCCTGCAACCGGGCCTGTTCACCGGGCTCGGCCTCTTCCTGTCCACCGGCGTCGCCCTGTTCGGCCTCTGGGACGGAACGGTCCTGCACGCCTGGACGTACCACGGTCATCTGCCGCTCATCGGCGACTTCGAGTTCGGCACACCGGTGATCTTCGACTGCGGGGTGTACCTGCTGGTCCTCGGCGTCGTCCTCGACATCGTGCGGGCCCTCGGCGCCAAGATCGACCGCCAGATCGAGCGGGCCGCCGCCGAGAAGGCCGCCGCGCGCCGGGCCGGACCGGAACCGGGGGAGGCCGCCCCGTGACCGTCAGCGCCTCGCTCCTGGCCACCGCGGCGGTCCTCTGCGCGGTCGGCGGCATCCTCATGCTGACCAGGCCCCTCACCCGCATCCTGCTCGGCGCGGTCGTCGCCGGCAACGGCATCAACCTGTTCATCCTGTCCGCCACGGGGACGGCCGGCCGCGCACCGCTGCTGTACGGCGTCGACCTCGCCCGGGTCACCGACCCCCTGCCCCAGGCCATCGCCCTCACCGCGATCGTCATCACCCTGGCCACCACCGCGTTCCTGCTCGCCATGGCCTACCGCAGCCACCAGCTGACCGGCACCGACGAGGTCCACGACGACCTGGAGGACCGGCGCGTCGTGCTCCGCGCCGAGGTGCTGGACGAACGGGACGAGCTGCGCGCGCGTTTCCGGGCCGACGGCGACCGCAGCGCCGAGGCCCGCCACCGCTACCGCGAGGAACGCCGCCGCCTGCGGGGCCGGCTGCGCGCCGACCGCGCCCTCCAGGCCCGGGGCCGCGACGCCACCGGCGACCTGTGGCACGACGTCCTCGGGGCGGACCCGGAGGACTACGCCGCCGCCGAGGCGAACGGCACCCCCACCCCCGACGCCGAGAGCCCAGGAGGCACCGGATGAACGCCCTCGTCCCGCTGCCGGTGGTGCTGCCGCTCTGCGCGACCGGTCTCAGCCTCGCCTTCGGCACCCGGCTCAAGCGGTTCCAGCGCTTCATCAGCGTCGCCGTGCTGACCGCCGTCCTCGGACTCTCGGTCGCCCTGATGATCGCCGCCGACCGGGAGGGCCCCCTCTCCGTGCACCTCGGCGACTTCGCGCCGCCGGTCGGCATCACCCTGGTCGCCGACCGGCTCTCCGGGCTGATGCTGACGGTCTCCTCGGCCGTCACCCTGTGCGTCCTCGTCTACTCCCTGGGCCAGGGCATGGCCGACCGGGACGAGGAGACGCCCGTCGCGGTCTTCCACCCCGCCTACCTGATCCTGGTCGCCGGGGTGTCCTGCACCTTCCTCGCCGGTGACCTGGTCAACCTCTACGTCGGCTTCGAGATCATGCTCGTCGCGAGCTTCGTCCTGCTGACCCTCGGCGGCACCGGACCGCGCATCCGGGCGGGCTCCACGTACGTGATCATCTCGCTGTTCTCCTCGATGCTCTTCCTCACCGCCATCGCCATGACGTACGCGGCGACCGGCACCGCCAACCTCGCCCAGCTCGCCGAACGGCTGGCCGGGCTCCCGCTGGGCGTCCAGACGCTGATCCAGGCGATGCTGCTGACGGTCTTCGCGATCAAGGCCGCCGTCTTCCCGCTCGCCGCCTGGCTGCCCGACTCCTATCCCACCGCGCCCGCCCCCGTCACCGCCGTCTTCGCCGGGCTGCTCACCAAGGTCGGCGTCTACAGCATGCTGCGCACCGAGACGCTGCTCTTCCCCGGCAACCGGCTCGGCGACCTGCTGATGGCGGCGGCGCTCGCCTCGATGACCGTCGGCATCCTGGGGGCCGTCGCGCAGACCGACCTCAAGCGGCTGCTCTCCTTCACCCTCATCAGCCACATCGGTTACATGGTCTTCGGTATCGGCCTCGCCGACCGGCAGGCGTACGCCGGCGCGATCGTCTACGTCGTCCACCACATCACCGTCCAGACCACGCTGTTCCTGGTCGCCGGGCTGATCGAACGCCGGGGCGGCACCACCGAACTCACCCGGCTCGGCGGCATCGCCCGCGCCGCCCCCGCGCTCGCCGTCCTCTTCTTCGTCCCCGCGATGAACCTCGCCGGCATCCCGCCGCTGTCCGGGTTCATCGGCAAGCTCGGCCTGATGCGCGCCGGCGTCGCCGACGGCGGGGTGTGGTCCTGGATCCTCGTCGTCGGGGCGGTCTCGACCAGCCTGCTCACGCTGTACGTGATGGCCAAGGTCTGGAACCTGGCCTTCTGGCGGGCCGCGCCCCCGGGCCAGGCCGCCGCCGGCACGGTCCTGGAGTCGGACGACGACAGCGACGACGGCGACGCCGACGAGGGACCGGACCGGATGGCCGGCACCGGCGACGAGGGCGTGCGCCTCCGCCACCAGCCGGCCGGGCTCGCCGTCGCCGCCACCCTGCACGGCCATGCGGTCACCACGACCAGTGTGCTGCCCCGCCCGATGACCTGGGCGACGGCCGCCGCGGTCGGCCTCGGCCTCGCCTTCACCGTGTTCGCCGGCCCGCTGACCTCGTACACCGACCGCTCGGCCGCCGAACTCCTCGCCCGCAGGCCCTACATCGAGGAGGTGCTCGGCCGGTGAAACGCCTCGTCACCTTCTCTTTCCGGAACAAGGACCTGCCGCCGTTCAGCGCCGCGCTCGGCAGCCGGCACCGACGGCTGCTCGACCTCCCGCTGATCATCTGGCTCACCGTCATCTGGGTGCTGCTCTGGTCCACCCTGAACCTGGCCAACGTGCTGACCGGAGTCGTGGTCGCGGTGGCCGTCTGCCTGGCCTTCCCGCTGCCCAAGGTCGACCTCGGGCTGCGGCTGCACCCCTGGGGCATCCTGCGGCTGGCCGGCTATCTGCTCTACGACATGTACACCTCCGGCGTGAAGGTCACCCGGCAGATCCACGGCAGCCGGTCGCGCCGGGCCGCCGTCATCGCCGTACCGCTGCGCTGCCGCTCGGACCTGATGCTCACCGCGACCGCCGTCGCCGTGTCGAACGTGCCGGACGGGTCGGTCGTCGAGGTGCGCCGGGCCACCGCCACCGTCTTCCTGCACGTCCTGGACGCGGGCGACCCCGCCGAGCTGGAGGCCGCCCGGCAGTCCGTCTGGCGCCTGGAGGAGCTGACCGTACGGGCCTTCGGCACCCCCGACGAGATCGAGCGGGTCGCCGCCCCGCCCCCGCGAGCACCGCACACCGGCCCACGGCCGGGAGACCAGGAGGAGAGGCCGTGAACGAGCCCCAGACCGTGGACCGGGTGCTGCTCGTCGCAGCCGTCGTCCTGATCCTCGTCGCCGGCGCGGCCCTGCTCGCGCGCATCTGGCGCGGGCCCTCGATGCTGGACCGGGCCATCGCGCTCGACGTCTGCGCCGCGCTGATCATCGCCGGCCTCGGCGCCAAGTCGGCCTTCGCACGCGACCCGTTCTACTTCCCGATCATGCTGGTGCTGGCCTTCCTCGGCTTCACCGGTTCGGTGGGCATCGCGCGCTTCATCGCCGTACGCGACCGGCCGCCGGGCCGGCCGCACCGTCCCGGCGGCCGACGGGACGGCGGCACCTCATGAGCGTCTGGCTCCAGTTTCTCGACACGGCGGGCGCGGCGCTGGTGCTGATCGGCGCCGCGATCTGCCTGCTCGGGGTGGTCGGCATGCTGAGACTGCCCGACGTCCTCTCCCGCAGCCACGCCGCGACCAAACCCCAGGCACTGGGCATGCTGATCGTGCTGGCCGGTGTGGCACTGCGGCTGCGCAGCGGCATGGACCTCGCCACGCTCGGGCTGATCGGCTTCTTCCAGCTGATGACCGGCCCGGTCGCCGCGCACCTGGTGGCCCGCTCCGCGTACCGGACCGGGCAGATCGACCACTCCGAGCTGCTCTTCGACGACCTCGACGAGCAGCTGACCGAGGAGACCTGAGCCGGACCGGCGGAGGGCCGAGGGGCGCGGGCCCCGGGGCCCGGGAGGCCTCAGTCCGTGAGGAACGCGCCCTCGCGGCAGGCGCGGCAGACGAAGACGTAGCCCAGCTGGCCGCCGAGGTTCATCGAGGTCTCCTGGGAGAACCCCTCCTCCAGGTGGGCCACGAACTCCATCGTGCCGGAGCAGGAGGGGCACGCGGGCACCCGGTCGTCCTCCAGGTAGGAGGGATCGCCCCCGAGCGATCCGAGCACCTCCCGCTGCCTCCCGAACCATTCGTCCGGTTCCCGCTTCCACCCCGCGCGGCCGATGTCGTACGCGTCGGGCTCGACGCCTTCGTCGCAGTCCTCCGGGTCGACCGTCACGACCTGCGTGCGGATGGCCGAGACCGCGGGCAGGACCGTCAGCCCCGTCTCCGGTACGGCGACCGGCCGCAGCCCCTCCCGGGGGAACAGATGGACCCGGTTGGCGCCGGACCCGGCCGCCCAGAACTCACACGCGCCGGGGTCGTTCTGGCACACGAACACCGACAGGACGCCGTCCTCGACGGGAAGGTGCGCGAAGAACTGCAACGGCCCTCCGCAGTCGCACACGGGCCAGGTGAACCCGGCGGGAGCCAACGGCACGCCACCGGTACGCGCGACGTCGGAGTCGGCCGGGGCGGCGCCGTCGTAGATCATCAGATTCGTCTGCATGGGGAGAGGTTACGGGGGACCTCCGACAGCGGGAGCGCGCCCGCCGTCCACTCCGGCGGCCGGCCCCCGGCGCGGCTCTTCTCACACCGGCGCCCCCTCCGGTGTGCGGTGAGCGTTACCGCCCATGATCGGCCGGGGCCACACCGGCGTAACGGCCCCTTCCTACCGTCGGGGGCACGATCCGATTCACGGAAGGGCTCCCCGGTGCCTCCACAGAGCTCGTCGGCCGACGCCACTCAGGTCCGTACGGTCTGCTCGTACTGCGGGGTGGGCTGCGGCATGGTCCTCGACCTGGCGTCCGGGCCCGACGGGCGCCGTACCGTCCTCAAGGCCTCGGGGGACAAGGCCCACCCCGCCAACTCCGGCCGGCTCTGCACCAAGGGGGCGACGACCGCCGACCTGCTCGCCGCGCCCGGCCGGCTGACCACCGCCCTGCTGCGGCCCGAGCGGGGCGCGGAACCCGTACCGGTCGCCGTGGACGAGGCGGTCGCCTCCACCGCGCGGCGGCTGCGGGCGGTCATCGACGAGCACGGGCCGGACGCCGTCGCGTTCTACGTCTCCGGGCAGCTGAGCCTGGAGGCGCAGTACCTCGCCAACAAGCTGGCCAAGGGGTTCGTCCGGACCAGCCGGATGGAGTCCAACTCGCGGCTGTGCATGGCGAGCGCGGGCAGCGGTTACAAGCTGTCGCTCGGCGCCGACGGCCCGCCCGGCTCCTACGACGACCTGGACCGCGCGGACGTCTTCCTCGTCATCGGCTCCAACATGGCCGACTGCCACCCCGTCCTCTTCCTGCGCCTCCTCGACCGGGTCAAGGCGGGCGCCAAGCTGATCGTCGTCGACCCCCGGCGCACCGCCACCGCCGACAAGGCCGACCTCTTCCTGCGCGTCAACCCCGGCACCGACCTGGCCCTCCTCAACGGCCTCCTGCACCTGCTCCACGCGAACGGGCACACCGACTCCGCGTTCGTCGCCGAGCACACCGAGGGCTGGGAGGCGATGCCGGACTTCCTCGCGGACTACCCGCCCGCCGCCGTCGCCGCGATCACCGGCATCCCCGAGGAGGACATCCGCCGCGCCGCGCGGTGGATCGGCGAGGCGGGCGAGTGGACGAGCTGCTGGACGATGGGGCTCAACCAGTCCACGCACGGCACCTGGAACACCAACGCGCTGATCAACCTGCACCTGGCGACCGGCGCGATCTGCCGCCCGGGCAGCGGCCCCCTCTCGCTCACCGGCCAGCCCAACGCCATGGGCGGCCGCGAGATGGGCTACATGGGCCCGGGGCTGCCCGGCCAGCGCTCGCTCCTGGACGACGGGGACCGCGCCTTCACCGAGGAACTGTGGGGCCTGGAGCCCGGCACCCTGCGCAAGGACGAGTGCGGCCGGGGAACCGTGGAGATGTTCGAGCGGATGGCGGCGGGCGACATCAAGGCGTGCTGGATCATCTGCACCAACCCCGTCGCCTCCGTCGCCAACCGCCGCACCGTCATCGAGGCGCTGGAGGCCGCCGAACTCGTCATCACCCAGGACGTGTTCGCCGACACCGAGACCAACGCCTACGCCGACGTCGTCCTGCCCGGCGCGCTGTGGAGCGAGGCGGAGGGCGTACTCGTCAACAGCGAACGCAACCTCACCCTCGCCCGCCCGGCCGTCGAGCCGCCCGGCGAGGCCCTCGCGGACTGGCGGATCATCGCCCGCATCGCCTGCGCGATGGGGTACGCCGACGCCTTCACGTACGACAGCGCCGAGGAGGTCTTCGAGGAGATCAAGCGCGCGGCGAACCCCCGGACCGGCTACGACCTGCGGGGCGTGACGTACGAACGGCTGCGCGACACCCCCGTCCAGTGGCCCGCGCCCACCGCCGACGGCCCCGACCGCAACCCCATCCGCTACCTCGCCCCGGACGGCGGCGGACCGGTCTTCCCGACCCCGAGCGGACGCGCCCGCTTCTTCGCCCGCCCCCACATCCCGGCCGCCGAGATGCCGGACGACGACTACCCCTTCCTGCTCAACACCGGACGGGTCCAGCACCAGTGGCACACCCTCACCAAGACCGGCAGGGTCGCCAAGCTCAACCGGCTCGACCCGGGCCCGTTCGTCGAGGTGCACCCCGAGGACGCGGCCCGGCTCGGGATCGCGGAGGGCGACTCGGTGGAGGTCGAGTCGCGGCGCGGGCGGGCCGTGCTGCCGGCCGTGGTGACCGACCGGGTGGCGCCCGGCGGCTGCTTCGCGCCCTTCCACTGGAACGACCTGTTCGGTGAGTACCTCAGCGTCAACGCCGTGACCAGCGACGCCATCGACCCGGTCTCCTTCCAGCCGGAGTTCAAGGTGTGCGCGGTGACCCTGACGAAGGTGGCCGCAGCCCCGACCCCGGCGCCGCTGCCGGTGGAGGCCCCCGCCCAGGCGCCCGTCGCCGTCTTCGGCCTGGAGAGCACCCGGCCCCCGGTCCTCGCCGAGCACGAACGCCAGTACCTGGTCGGCTTCCTCGCCGGGCTGCCCCTGGGCACGCCCGGTGTCCCCGTCCTCCCGCCCGGCGCGCCCTTCAGCGCCGAGCACGCGCGCTGGGTCAACGGGGTCCTGGCCGGCATGTACTCGCGCACCGCGCCCCCCGTCGAGGCGACCGCGCCGGTCGCCGCCGAGGCCCCCGGCCGCGAGGTCGTCGTGCTGTGGGCCTCGCAGACGGGCAACGCCGAGGAGTTCGCCGTCGCCACCGCCGACCGGCTCACCGCCACGGGCCACCGTACCCGGCTCCTCGGCATGGACGAGGCCGACCCGCGCGCCCTGCCCCCCGCCGCCGACCTCCTCCTGATCACCAGCACCTTCGGGGACGGCGACGCCCCCGACAACGGCTCCGGGTTCTGGGAGGCCCTGACGGCCGCCGACACCCCGCCCCTGGAGGGCAGGCGGTACGCGGTCCTGGCGTTCGGCGACTCCTCGTACGACGACTTCTGCGGGCACGGACGGCGGCTCGACCGCCGCCTGGACGAGCTGGGGGCCGTACGCCTCGCCCCGCGCACCGACTGCGAACCCGACTACGAGCCGTCCGCGCTGAGCTGGCTCGACCAGGTCCTCACCGGCCTCACCGCACCGCCCGCCGATCCTCCCCCCGCACCCGCACCCGCACCCGCGCTGGCCCCCGCGCCCGCCCCGGCCCGCGCTTCCAGACCCGCACCCGTCACGGCCCGGCTGGCCGGCAACCGGCTGCTCGGCCTCCCCGGCTCGGGCAAGGAGGTCCGCCGGTTCACCTTCGACACCAGCGGCACCGGCACCGCCCTCGACTACGCGGCCGGCGACGCCCTCGGCGTCCACGCCGTCAACCACCCGGACCTGGTGGCCGAATGGCTCTCCGTCACCGGCCTCGACGCCGAAGCGGAGACCGAGGTCGCCGCCCTCGGCGGCGTCCGGCTCGGCGACGCGCTCCACACCCACCTGGACATCACCCGCCTCACCCCCGCCCTGCTCGGCTTCGTCACCGAACGCACCGGCGACCGGGACCTGAAGAAGATGCTGCGCCCCGACAACAAGGGCGAGCTGGCCCGCTGGTCCTGGGGCCGGCAGGCCGTCGACGTCCTCGCCGAGTTCCCGGTCCGGGCCACGCCCGAGGAGTGGGCCGGAATCCTCAAGCCCCTCCAGCCGCGCCTGTACTCGATATCGTCCAGCCCGCTCACCGACCCGCACCGCCTCTCCCTGACGGTCTCCGTCGTCCGCTACGAGAACCTGCACGGCCGCCCGCGCACCGGGGTGTGCTCGCCGTTCCTCGCGGACGCAGCCCCCGACACCCGGGTCCCGGTCTTCGTCCGCCGCTCCCCGCACTTCCGGCCCCCGGCCCGCCCCGACGCACCCATGGTCATGGTGGGGCCGGGGACGGGCGTGGCCCCCTTCATCGGCTTCCTGGAGGAGCGCCGCGCCCGCCGCGACCCCGGCCCCAACTGGCTGTTCTTCGGGGAGCAGCACCGGGCCACCGACTTCTTCTACGAGGAGGAGCTGACGTCCTTCCTCGCCGACGGCACCCTCACCCGCCTGGACACCGCCTTCTCCCGCGACCAGCGCGCCAAGATCTACGTACAGGACCGGATGCGCGAGCACGGCGCCAAACTGTGGTCCTGGCTGCGCGACGGGGCCCACTTCTACGTGTGCGGGGACGCCGCCCGGATGGCCAAGGACGTCGACCGGGCGCTGCGCGACATCGCCGTCGCGCACGGCGGGCTGGACCCGGAGGCCGCCGCCCTGTACGTGAAGCAGCTCGCCGCCGACAAGCGGTACGTGCGCGACGTGTACTGACGGGCGGGGCGCCCCGTTCAGAGCGCCACGAGCGTCACCTCGGTGGCCTTGACGCCGGTCCACACCGCCACCCCGTCCGCGAGGGACAGTTCGGCGGCGGCCTGCGGAGTGATCTCGGCGACCAGGTCAGGTGCCTGGTTTGACCCGACCAGCACCCGCAGCCGGCTCCCGCCCGAGGTGATCTCCCGTACGGTCCCCGGCCACACGTTGCGCGGGCTCCCGGTGGGCTTCTCGCGGTGCACGGAGACGGCCTCGGGCGCGATGACCGCGAGCGCGGGCGCCCCGGCGGGCAGCGGGTCGGCCGCGACGAGGTGCCCGCCGCCCGAGGGCTCCAGGCCGTCGGCGGTGGTGGTGCCGGGCCAGGCGTTGCGGCCGAGCATCCGGGCGACCCAGGGGGAGCGCGGGTGGCGGGTCACCTCGGCGGGCGGGGCGTCCTGGAGCGCGCGGCCCTCCTCCAGGACGAGGACCCGGTCGGCCAGCGCGACGGCCTCGACCGGGTCGTGGGTGACGATCAGGCAGACACCGCCGAAGCCTTCGAGGTGCCGGCGCAGGGTGTGCCGGACCTGGGAGCGGGTGGTCTGGTCGAGCGCGGCGAGCGGTTCGTCCAGCAGCAGGAGGCGGGGGCGGGCGGCCAGGGCGCGGGCCAGCGCCACGCGTTGGGCCTGGCCGCCGGAGAGCTGGGCGGGCCGGCGCGAGGCGAGGTGGCCGACGCCGAGCCGGTCCAGCCACTCCTGGGCACCGCGGCGGGCCTCGGCGCGCGGCACGCCCCGGGCGCGCAGCCCGTACGCGGTGTTGGCGAGGGCGCTCAGGTGCGGGAACAGCGCGCCGTCCTGCGGGACCCAGGCCACGCCCCGGCGGTGGGCGGGCAGGGCGGTGACGTCGGTGCCGCCGAGCCGGAGCCGTGCGTGGGCGCGCGGGGTGAGGCCGAGCAGGGCGCGCAGGAGGGTGGTCTTGCCGGCGCCGTTGGGGCCGACGACGGCGATGGTGGTGCCGGCCTCCGCGTCGAGGGTCAGCTCGTCGAAGCCGGTGATCTCGGCGTGCAGCGGCCAGCGTCCGGTCCCGGACGGCTGCGGGGCGGGCAGCTCGGCCACGGCCGCCGGCTCCTCCTCGACGGCCTCCCGCCGCCGCGTACGCTCCGGCGGCGTCCCGGTCCACCGTCCGCGCAGCGCGAGCAGCACCGCCATGGCGATGACGAGGAGCAGCAGGGAGACCGAGGTGGCGGCCTCCGGGCTCTCCTGGAGCAGCAGATAGACCTGGAGGGGCAGGGTCTGGGTGGTGCCGGGGAGGTTGCCCGCGAAGGTGATGGTCGCGCCGAACTCGCCGAGCGCCCGCGCCCAGGTCAGCGCCGCGCCGGCGGCCAGCCCGGGGGCCACCATCGGCAGCGTGACCGTGCGGAACACCCGTACCGGCGAAGCACCCAGGGAGGCCGCGGTCTCCTCGTACCGGGGACGCAGCCCGCCGAGCGCGCCCTCCAGGCTGATGACCAGGAACGGCATGGCGACGAACGTCGCGGCGAGGACGGCACCGGAGGTGTGGAACGGCAGCGTGATACCGAACCAGTCCTCCAGCCACGGCCCCAGCAGCCCCCGCCGTCCGAAACCGAGCAGCAGGGCGACCCCGCCGACCGTGGGGGGCAGCACCATCGGCAGCAGCACCAGCGAGCGGACGAGGACCTTGCCGGGGAAGTCGACCCGGGCCAGCAGCCAGGCCAGCGGCACCCCGAGGACGAGGGAGAGGGCCAGCGCCCAGCCGGAGACGATCAGCGACAGCGTCAGCGCCCGGGTGGTGCCCTCGCTCGTGAGGTGGGTGCCCAGCTCGCCCCACGAGGTCCGGGCCAGGATGCCGGCCAGCGGCAGCAGCAGGAAGGCGACGGCCAGGAGTGCGGGGAGGGCCAGCACGATCGGCGCGCGGCCGCGGGGTCGGTTCATGGGGGTTCCCTGGTTGCGTTACGGGTTACGGCTGCTGGAAGCCCGCGCCGGTCAGGATCTTTTGCGCCTCGGGCGAGGACAGCCACGTCACGAACGCCTCGGCCGCCGCCCCGTGCTCGCTGGTCCTCAGGGTCGCCGCCGGGTAGGAGGCGACCGCGTTCTGCGCGTCCGGGATGTCGACGGAGTCGACCTTGCCGGCGGCGGCGACATCGGTCTTGTACACCAGCCCGGCGTCCGCTTCGCCCAGTTCGACCTTGCTCAGCACCGCGCGCACGTTGGGCTCCTGCGAGACCGGCTTCACGGTGATCCTCTGCGCGTCCAGGATCTGCTCGCTGTACCGGCCCACCGGCACCTCGGGCGCGGCGAGCACCACCTTCAGCTCCGGGTCCGCGAGGTCCTTGAGGTTCCGGACCTTCTCCGGGTTGCCCTTGCCGGTGGCGATGACGAGGCGGTTCTTCGCGATGACGACGGGCGTGCCGGTGTCCGCCTTCAGCCCGTCCATCGTCTTCGTGTCGGCGGTGACCAGGGCGTCGGCGGGCGCACCCTGCTCGACCTGCGCGGCCAGCTCCTGCGACCCGGCGAAGGAGAACGTCACCTTCGTGCCCGGGTGCTCCTTCTCGTACGCCGCACCCGCCTCCTTGAACACATCGGTGAGCGAGGAGGCGGCGAGGACGGTGAGGTGGGTACCGGACGCCGTGTCCTCGGCGCCGCCGTCCCCGCCGCAGGCGGCGAGGGGCGTGAGCAGACCCACGACGAGGAGGGCCGCGGCGGCGCGCCGCCGGGTGGAAGCAGGAGGCCTGGAGAGCAGCATGTGCCAAAGAGTAGGGGTGATCACATCGCATTTACAGCTTTCCATCGGAAAACACATGGCAGATGCGATCTCGTCCGGAGGAAGCTCCTGGCCGCTTCCGGGAAAGCCCTCGCCCAGTCGAACCCTGTCCGGAGGCCGTCCGCGACCGGCCAGTAGAGTGCGGGTGCGTCAGCCCCCGAGACCCGAGGTAGCGTCCGTGACCCCCGAGCACCCCCTCCCGCCCGCAGTCACCGTGGTCGGGATCGGAGCCGACGGCTGGGCGGGGCTCACCGGACCGGCGCGCGCCGCGCTGACGGACGCCCAGGTCCTCATCGGCGCCGCACGGCAACTCGGCCTCCTGCCACCGGAGTGCGCCGGGAGCCGCGTGCCCTGGCCCTCGCCCCTGCGCCCCGCCGTCCCCGGCCTGCTCGCCGAGCACGCGGACCGTCGCATCGCCGTCCTGGCCAGCGGGGACCCGATGTTCTACGGGATCGGCCGGGCCCTCACCGAAGTCCTGGGCGCCGAGCGGCTGCGCGTCCTGCCGCACCCCTCGTCCGTCTCGTACGCATGCGCCCGCGTCGGCTGGCCACTGGAGGACACCGAGGTCGTCACCCTCGTCGGACGCCCCGCCGCCCGGCTCGCCGCCGCCCTGCACGAAGGCCGCCGGCTGCTCGTCCTCAGCGCCGACGCCACCACCCCGGGCACGGTCGCCGCCCTGCTGCGGGACCACGGCTTCGGCCCCAGCCGCATGCGGGTCCTGGAACAGCTCGGCGGCGAGGACGAGGCGTGCGCCGAGGGTACGGCGGACACCTGGGACCATCCGGCCGGGGACCCGCTGAACGTCATCGCCGTCGAGTGCCGCACCGCCCCCGGGGCCCTGCGCCTCGGTGCCGTACCGGGTCTGCCCGACGAGGCGTACGCCCACGACGGGCAGCTGACCAAACGTCATGTCCGGGCCGTCACGCTGGGCGTGCTCGCCCCCGCCCCCGGCGAACTCCTGTGGGACATCGGCGGCGGCTCCGGATCGATCGCCATCGAATGGATGCGCGCCCACCCCTCCTGCCGGGCCGTCACCGTCGAACGCGACCCCGTCCGGGCGGCGCGCATCGCGGAGAACGCCGACCGGCTCGGCGTGCCCGGCCTGCGCGTCGTCACCGGCCGCGCCCCCGAGGTCCTGGCCCAACTCCCCACCCCCGACGCCGTGTTCATCGGCGGCGGCCTCACCGCGCCCGGCCTCCTCGACACCTGCCTCGCGGCACTCCCGGCCGGCGGCCGGCTGGTCGCCAACACGGTCACCCTGGAGTCCGAGGCGCTGCTCGCCGCCCAGCACAAGGCGCACGGCGGCGAACTGGTCCGGCTCGCCGTGGCACACGCCGTGCCCGTCGGCACCTTCACCGGCTGGCGCCAGGCGATGCCGGTCACCCAGTGGTCCGTACGCAAGCCCTCGGACACCGCGACTCCCCCCGCGCAACCCTCAGGAGACGACAGATGACCGTGTACTTCATCGGAGCGGGCCCCGGCGCGGCCGACCTGATCACGGTGCGCGGCGCGCGCACGCTCGCCGCCTGCCAGGTGTGCCTGTACGCGGGCAGTCTGGTACCCCGCGAACTGCTGGCCGAGTGCCCGGACGGCGCCCGCCTGGTGGACACCGCGCAGCTCGACATCGACGCCATCACCGCCGAACTCGTCGCCGCGCACCGCGACGGCCACGACGTGGCGCGGCTGCACTCCGGCGACCCCTCGGTGTTCAGCGCGGTCAACGAGCAGATGCGGCGCCTGGACGAGGCGGGCGTGCCCTACGAAGTGGTGCCCGGCGTCCCCGCGTTCGCGGCGGCTGCCGCTGCCCTCAAGCGCGAGCTGACCGTGCCGACCGTCGGCCAGACCGTCATCCTGACCCGGATCGCCCAGCGGGCCACCGCCATGCCCGAGGGCGAGGACCTGGCGACGCTCGGCCGCAGCGGCGCGCTGATCGTCCTGCACCTCGCCGCCCGTTACGTGGACCGCGTCGTCGACGAGCTGCTGCCGCACTACGGGGCCGACTGCCCGGCCGCCGTCGTCGCCATGGCCTCACGCCCCGACGAGCTAGTCCTGCGCGGCACCCTGGACGACATCGCCGGGCAGGTGAAGGCCGCGGGCGTCCTGCGTACCGCCGTCATCATGGTCGGCCGCACCCTGGGCGCCGAGCAGTTCCACGACAGCCACCTCTACTCGCCCGCCCGCGACCGGCACATCTGCTGACGAGGCGTCAGGAAGGGCCGGGCGGCCCGGCGGTCAGCGCACGGAGCTGCGCCCCACCACCGTGCCCGCCCGGTCGACGCAGATCACGTCCACGGCCACCGGGGCGCCCCGCAGTACCGACAGCGCCTGGTCGCGCGCGGCCACGGCCACCAGATCGCCCAGCGGAACCCCGCGCGCCCGGCACAACTGGAGTGCGGCGAGGCCGGTGTTGGCGACGGCGACCTCGGCGGCCAGAGCCTCGTCGGCGCCGCCGCGCCGGGCCAGCTCCGCCAGGTACGCCTTGTCGACCTGGGAGCGCCCCGAGTGGAGGTCCAGATGCCCGGCGGCGAGCTTCGACAGCTTGGCGAACCCGCCGCAGACGGTGAGCCGTTCCACCGGGTGGCGGCGTACGTACTTGAGCACCGCGCCCGCGAAGTCGCCCATGTCGAGCAGCGCGATCTCCGGCAGCCCGTACTCGGCCACCACGGTCCTCTCCGAGGTGGAGCCCGTGCACCCCGCCACATGGGTGTGCCCGGCCGCGCGCGCCACGTCCACGCCCCGGCGGATCGAGTCGATCCACGCCGAGCAGGAGTACGGCACCACCACCCCGGTCGTGCCCAGGATCGACAGACCGCCCAGGATGCCCAGGCGCGGGTTCCAGGTGGAGCGGGCGATCTCCTCGCCGTCGTCCACGCCGATCGTCACCTCGACGTCCCCGGAGCCGCCGTGCGCCTCCGCGAGCCGGGCGATGTGGTCGCGGATCATCCGGCGCGGCACCGGGTTGACCGCCGGTTCACCCACCTCCAGCGGCAGCCCCGGCAGTGTCACGGTGCCGACGCCGGGCCCGGCCCGGAACACCACGCCCGAGCCCGGCGGCAGCGCCCGCACGCTCACCCGTACCAGGGCGCCGTGCGTCACGTCGGGGTCGTCGCCCGCGTCCTTCACCACGCCTGCCGTCGCCCGCCCGCCGGCCAGCTCCTCCACGGCCAGCGCGAACGCCGGGGTCTGGCCCCGGGGCAGGGTGATGGTGACCGGGTCCGGGAAGTCGCCGGTCAGCAGCGCCGTGTACGCGGCGGTGGCGGCGGCGGTGGCGCAGGCACCGGTCGTCCATCCGGGCCGCAGACCGGTGTGCTTGAGTTGGGCGGCGCGCCCGCCTTTCGCCTCACTCATGGATGGTCCTCGTGCACGTACTGATTCTGGGCGGGACGACGGAGGCCCGCCGGCTCGCCGAGCTGCTGGTGGCCGAGCTGCCCGCCGGGACCAGGGTCACCAGCTCCCTCGCGGGCCGGGTGGCCCGGCCGAAGCTGCCGCCGGGCGAGGTCCGCGTCGGGGGCTTCGGCGGGGCCGACGGGCTCGCGGACTGGCTCCGCACGCACCGGGTGCACGCGCTCATCGACGCCACCCATCCTTTCGCCGGGACGATCACCTTCAACGCGGCCGCCGCGGCCGCCGCCGCCCATGTTCCCCTGCTCATGCTGCGCCGGCCCGGCTGGGTGCCGGGTGCCGGCGACGACTGGCATCCGGTCGGCTCCCTGGCCGAGGCGGCCGGCGCGCTGCCCGCACTGGGGCGGCGCGTGTTCCTCACCACGGGGCGGATGGGCCTCGCCGCCTTCGCGGGCCTGGACGGCCTGTGGTTCCTGGCGCGGTCCGTGGACGCCCCCGAACCGCCGTACCCGGCACGGATGGAGACCCTGCTCGACCGGGGCCCCTTCACCCTGGAAGGGGAGCGCGAGCTGATCCGCCGCCACCGCGTCGACGTCCTCGTCACCAAGGACAGCGGCGGCGCCGCCACGGCCCCCAAGCTGACCGCCGCCCGCGAGGCGGGCATCCCCGTCGTCGTGGTCCGCCGGCCACCGGTCCCCGAGGGGGGAGCGGTGGCCGGCAGCCCGGAGGAGGCCCTGGCCTGGCTGACGGATCAGTCCTCCGGGTAGCGGCGCGGCGTCCACACGATCTGCGTGCCGTCGCCCCGCCGCCCCCACCGGGTCTGCGAGGACCCGACGATCAGGATCGTCCGCATGTCCACCTCGGCCGGATCGAGGTCGGCCAGGCGTACGGTCCGCACGCTCTCGGCCGGCCCGCCGACATCCCGGCCGAGGACCACGGGCGTGTCCGGTGAGCGGTGTTCGAGGAGCAGGTCACGCGCCTTGCCGACCTGCCAGGTCCGGCTCCGCGAACCGGGGTTGTACAGCGCGAGCACCAGGTCCGCCGACGCGGCGGCGGACAGCCGGCGCGCGATGACCTCCCACGGCTTGAGCCGGTCCGAGAGCGAGATCGCCGCGTAGTCGTGGCCCAGCGGCGCCCCGGCCCGGGCCGCCGCCGCGTTCGCCGCCGTCACCCCCGGCAGCACCCGCACCGGCACGTCCGCGTACTCCTCCTGCGACGCCACCTCCAGCACGGCCGTCGCCATGGCGAAGACCCCCGGGTCGCCGCCGGACACCACGGCCACCCGGCGTCCGCGCCGGGCCAGGTCGAGCGCGAACTCGGCCCGCTCCGACTCCACCTTGTTGTCCGAGCCGTGCCGGGTCTGCCCCGGCCGGACCGGCACCCGGTCCAGGTACGTGGTGTAGCCGACCAGGTCGTCCGCCCCGGCCAGCGCGCCGCGCGTCTCGGGCGTCAGCCACAGCGCACCGGCCGGACCCGTGCCGACGACCGTCACCTGCCCGTCGCCCGAGGCGCGTTCGGGACGGGCGTCGATCCGGCTCGGCAGGACGGCGACCGCGAAGTACGGCACCGAGCCGGCGTCGGTCTCCGCGAGATCGCCCAGCCGCTCCCCGGCCATCGTGGCGCGCTCGACGTAACGGGCCTCGGGCAGCCGGCCCGACGCCTCGAACGCGCGGCGGACGGCGGGGAACGTGCGGCCCAGCTTCATCACCACGGCCGCGTCGGTCGCGGCCAGCCGGGCCGTCAGTTCCTCCTCCGGCAGCGTGCCGGGCAGGATCGTCAGGACCTCCTCGCCCTCCGCGAGCGGGGTGCCGAGCCGGGCGGCGGCCGCGCTGACCGAGGTCACCCCGGGGATCACCTCGGTGGGATAGCGGTCGGCCAGCCGCTTGTGCATGTGCATGTACGAGCCGTAGAAGAGCGGGTCGCCCTCGGCGAGCACGGCGACCGTGCGCCCCGCGTCCAGGTGCGCCGCGAGCCGGGCCGCCGCCTCGGTGTAGAAGTCCTCCATCGCGCCCCGGTAGCCGCCCGGGTGGTCCGTGCTCTCCGTCGTGACGGGGTAGACCAGGGCCTCCTCGATGTGGTCGGCGCGCAGGTGCTCCGCCGCGATGGACCGGGCGATGGACCGGCCGTGCCGGGCGCTGTGGTACGCGACGACGTCCGCGCCGGCGATGACCTCCACCGCGCGCAGGGTCATCAGGGCCGGGTCGCCGGGGCCGAGCCCGACCCCGTAGAGCCGTCCCGTCCGCTGCTCGCCAGGGCGTCCCGTCTGCTGCTGGCTCACGGTCATTCTTCCTCGCTGGCGATGGCGTTGAGCGCGGCGGCGGCGAGGGCGCTGCCGCCGCGCCGGCCGCGCACGATCAGGTGGTCGAGCCCCGACGGGTGCGCGGCCAGGGCGTCCTTGGACTCGGCGGCCCCGACGAAGCCGACCGGCACCCCGATGACGGCGGCGGGGCGCGGGGCCCCCTCCTCGATCATTTCGAGCAGCCGGAACAGGGCGGTGGGCGCGTTGCCGACGGCGACGACCGCGCCCTCGAGCCGGTCCCGCCACAGTTCGAGGGCCGCCGCCGAGCGGGTCGTGCCCAGTTCCGCCGCGAGTGCGGGCACGGCCGGGTCGGACAGGGTGCACACCACCTCGTTGTCCGCGGGCAGCCGCTTGCGGGTGACGCCGCTGGCGACCATGGCCACGTCGCACAGGATGGGCGCGCCGGCCCGCAGCGCCGCGCGGGCGCGGGCCACCGCGTCGGGCGTGTAGCCGATGTCGCGTACGAGGTCGACCATGCCGCAGGCGTGGATCATCCGGACCGCGACCCGGCTCACGTCCGGGGGCAGGCCGGCGAGGTCCGCCTCCGCCCGGATGGTGGCGAAGGACTGGCGATAGATGGCCGGTCCGTCCTTCTCGTACTCGTACACGGTGGTGTCGCTCTCTTCTCGGGACGGAGGGGTCGGGCGGAAAAAGTCTGGGCCGGGGATCAGGTCCGGGGGACGCGGGCCGCCGCCACGGCGTCGGTCAGCGCGTCGGGGGCGCCGGCGACGCGCACCGGGGCCCCGGACCGTCCGCCGTCCCGCACGACGGACAGCCGGTAGCCGCCGTCCGGCCCGGCGACGACGTCGACCCATTCGCCGCGCGGATGGCCGCATCGCCGCTCGCAGCCGGACCAGTGGACGGGCAGGGCGCCCGCGGGCGGGCCGGCCGGAAAAGCTGACGCAGCGTCACTTCGGACATCGGCCAGGGACTTCGCGCAGCCGGGCCGTCCGATGCACGCGCTCACGCCGGACCACGGCGAGCGGGGGCCGGTCACGAGTCCCACCGCCTCCAGCGCCTCGAGTGCGCCGGGCGCCCGCTCCCGCCGGACGCCGGGCACGACGACTCCGCGCCACGGGGTGAGCCGCAGTTCGCCCGCCCCGTGCTCCCGGGCGAGGTCCGTCAGCGTCCGCCAGCGCACCGCGTCCACCCGTCCGAGCGGCAGCCCGACCGACAACGCGTCCGTGTCCCCGGGGCCGGCCACCACACCGAGCGCCGGGGGAGCCCCGCCCGGCACCGGCACGCTCTCGCGGGCGACGGGCAGCCCGGCCGCGCGCAACCGCCGTACCACCGCGTCGAACAGCGGCCCGCCGCCCCCGGGCAGATCAGCCACCCGCCACGCCCCGGAACCGGAACCGGAACCGGAACCAAAACCGGAATCGGAACCAAAACCGGAACCGGCCGCCGCCAGGAACACCTCCGCCGCGAGCAGAGCCGCGCGCGGCGCCTCGTCCGCCGGAATCCGGACGACCGACTCCAGGGCCCCGATCCGCAGCTCCGCGTCCCCGTCGCCCCGCGCCCGCAGCGTCACATCCGCGCCCAGCGCGTCCACATCGCCGCGGCCGTCGTCGAGCGCGAACAGGAACCGGCCCGACAGCCCGGTCGCCTCCCCGCTCGCGCACACCAGCGCGTCCAGCGCGGACAGCCACGGGCGCACCTCCCGCTCCCCGCGCCCGTCGAGCCCGGACAGCGGAGAGGCCACCACATTGCGGACCCGCTCATGCCGTTCGGAGGGCAAAAGCCCCATTCCGTGCATCCCGGAGGCCAGTTCACCCCCGCACTCCGCACCCAGACCGCGCAGCTGCACATTGCCGCGCGAAGTGAGATGCAGCTCACCGTCGCCCAGCCGGACGGCCAACTCCCGCAGCCCGTCCGCCTGGTCCGCGGTCAGCACACCACCGGGCACACGGACGCGCGCCAACGCCCCGTCGTCCGCCCGGTGCAGCCGCAGCGCACCGGGGCAGGCGTCGCCACGGACCCGGAAACGGGCGTCGTCGGGCTGCGCGAAACGGGGGGCTGGGGGAGGCATGGCGGCGAGCATACCGACCATCTCATCCGATCCGTATGACCCATCGGCGGCCCCGAGCCCTTACTATCCCTACCAGCGGACCATCCGGTCCGCCGTCGCCACAGACGGCGACAGGGGAGGAAGCCCGGTGCGATTCCGGCGCGGTCCCGCCACTGTGAGCTTGGTCCCACCCGGCCGAGCGAGTCAGGAACTCCCTTCCCCGCACGTTCGGCAGGTCCGGGCAGGGGAGCTTTCGACACCGCCCGGGGCGTGGACACCCCGAGGAAGGCCCGGCGCCGCATGATCCTGCTCCTGTCGACGTCCGACACCGACCTGCTCAGCGCCCGCGCGTCCGACGGGCCCGTCGGCTACCGCTACGCGAACCCCTCCCGGCTCCCGCTGCAGAACCTGCCCGAGCTGCTGGACGGCGCCGCCCTCGTCGTCGTCCGCCTCCTCGGCGGTGTCCGCGCCTGGCAGGACGGCCTCGACCAGGTCCTCGCCACCGGCCGCCCCGTCGTCGTCCTCACCGGCGAACAGGCCCCCGACGCCCAGCTGATGGCCGCCTCCACCGTGCCCATCGGGATCGCCGCCGAGGCCCACGCCTACCTCGCGCACGGCGGCCCCGCCAACCTGGACCAGCTCGCCCGGTTCCTGTCCGACACCGTCCTGCTCACCGGCCACGGCTTCGAACCCCCCGCCGCCGCACCCTCCTGGGGCCCCCTGGAGCGCACCCCCCGCCCGGTCGGCGACGACGCCCCCACCGTCGCGGTGCTCTACTACCGCGCCCACCACATGAGCGGCAACACCGCGTTCATCGAGACCCTGTGCCGGGCCGTCGAGGCCCAGGGCGCCCGCCCCCTGCCGCTGTACGTCGCCTCCCTGCGCACCCCCGAACCCGGACTCGTCGAGACCCTGCGTGACGCCGACGCGATCGTCACCACCGTCCTCGCGGCGGGCGGCACCCGCCCCGCCGAGGCATCGGCCGGCGGCGACGACGAGTCCTGGGACGCGGGCGCGCTCACCGCCCTCGACGTCCCGATCCTCCAGGCGCTCTGCCTCACCAGCTCCCACACCGACTGGCAGGGCAACGACGAGGGCGTCTCCCCGCTGGACGCCGCGAGCCAGATCGCCGTCCCCGAGTTCGACGGCCGCCTGATCACCGTCCCGTTCTCCTTCAAGGAGATCGACGAGGACGGCCTCCCCGCCTACGTCGCCGACGACGAACGCGCCGCCCGCGTGGCCGGCATCGCCGTCCGCCACGCCCGGCTGCGCCACATCCCGAACGCCGGGAAGCGCCTCGCGCTCGTCCTGTCCGCGTACCCGACCAAGCACTCCCGTATCGGCAACGCCGTCGGACTCGACACCCCCGCCAGCGCGGTCGCCCTGCTGCGCCGGCTGCGCGCCGAGGGCTACGACTTCGGCGCCGAGGAGGTCCCCGGACTCGCCTCCGGTGACGGCGACGAGCTGATCCGCGCCCTCATCGAGGCGGGCGGCCACGACCAGGAATGGCTCACCGAGGAGCAGTTGGCCCGCAACCCGGTCCGCATCCCCGCCGCCGACTACCGCCGCTGGTACGCCACCCTGCCCGCCGAACTCCGCGAGGCCGTCGAGGAGCACTGGGGGCCGCCGCCCGGCGAGATGTTCGTGGACCGCTCGCGCAACCCGGAGGGCGACATCGTGCTGGCCGCCCTGCGCCGGGGCAACCTGCTCATCCTCATCCAGCCGCCGCGCGGCTTCGGCGAGAACCCGATCGCGATCTACCACGACCCCGATCTGCCGCCCTCGCACCACTATCTGGCCGCCTACCGCTGGATCGCCGCCCGCACCGAGGACAACGGCTTCGGCGCCGACGCGATGATCCACCTCGGCAAGCACGGCAACCTGGAGTGGCTGCCCGGCAAGAACGCCGGCCTGTCCGCCGCCTGCGGCCCGGACGCGGCGCTCGGCGACCTCCCGCTCGTCTACCCGTTCCTCGTCAACGACCCGGGGGAGGGCACCCAGGCCAAGCGCCGGGCACACGCCACGCTCGTGGACCACCTGGTGCCGCCGATGGCCCGCGCCGACAGCTACGGGGACATCGCCCGCCTCGAACAACTCCTGGACGAGCACGCCCAGATCGCCGCCATGGACCCGGCCAAGCTGCCGGCGGTCCGCGCCCAGATCTGGACCCTGATCCAGGCCGCGAAACTCGACCACGACCTGGGGATCGAAGACCGCCCCGAGGACGAGGGCTTCGACGAGTTCATCATGCACCTCGACGGCTGGCTCTGCGAGATCAAGGACGTCCAGATCCGCGACGGCCTGCACGTGCTGGGCGGGGCGCCCACGGGTCCCGCCCGCGTCAACCTCGTGCTCGCGATCCTCCGCGCCCGCCAGATCTGGGGCGGCACGGTCTCCCTGCCGGGACTGCGCGAGGCCCTCGGCCTGGACGAGTCGGCGGCGACCCGCACGGACGCGGACGCGATCGAGGAACAGGCCCGCGCCCTGGTCCAGGCGATGGAGGACGCGCACTGGGAGCGATCGGCCGTGGGCGCGGTCGCCGGGTCCGTGCCCGGCCTGTCGGCACGGGGCTCCGCCCCGGACCCCGCTGCTCAATCGCCGCAGGGGCTGGATTCTGTCGCCGCCATCCTCGACTTCGCGGCCCGGGAGGTCGTCCCCCGGCTGAGCCGCACCACCGACGAACTGGACCACTGCGTCCACGCCCTCAACGGCGGGTTCGTCCCCGCAGGCCCCTCCGGCTCGCCGTTGCGCGGCCTCGTCAACGTGCTCCCCACCGGCCGCAACTTCTACTCCGTCGACCCCAAGGCCGTCCCCTCCCGCCTCGCCTGGGAGACCGGTCAGGCCCTCGCCGACTCCCTCCTGGAGCGCTTCCGCGCCGACAACGGCGACTGGCCGGTCTCCGTCGGCCTCTCCCTGTGGGGTACGAGCGCGATGCGCACCGCCGGCGACGACGTCGCGGAAGCCTTCGCCCTGCTCGGCGTGCGCCCGGTCTGGGACGACGCCTCACGCCGTGTCACCGGCCTGGAGGCGATCCCCGCCGAGGAACTGGGCCGCCCGCGCATCGACGTCACCCTGCGCATCAGCGGCTTCTTCCGCGACGCCTTCCCGCACACCATCGGCCTGCTCGACGACGCCGTCCGGCTGGCCGCCTCGCTCGACGAACCCGCCGAACTCAACCACGTACGCGCCCACACCCAGGCCGACCTGGCCGAACACGGCGACGAACGCCGCGCCACCACCCGTATCTTCGGCTCCCGCCCCGGCACCTACGGCGCCGGGCTCCTCCAGCTCATCGACTCCCGCGACTGGCGCACCGACGCCGACCTCGCCGAGGTCTACACGACCTGGGGCGGCTACGCCTACGGCCGGGATCTCGACGGCTGCCCGGCCCGGGAGGAGATGGAGACCGCGTACAAGCGCATCGCGGTCGCCGCCAAGAACACCGACACCCGCGAGCACGACATCGCGGACTCCGACGACTACTTCCAGTACCACGGGGGCATGGTCGCCACGGTCCGCGCGCTCAAGGGCAGCGCCCCGGAGGCGTACATCGGGGACTCCACCCGCCCCGAGACCGTCCGCACCCGCACGCTGACCGAGGAGACCTCCCGCGTCTTCCGCGCCCGCGTCGTCAACCCCAAGTGGATCGAGGCGATGCGCCGCCACGGCTACAAGGGGGCCTTCGAGCTCGCCGCGACCGTCGACTACCTCTTCGGTTACGACGCCACGACGGGCGTGGTCGCGGACTGGATGTACGACAAGCTCACCGAGACCTACGTCCTGGACCCCACCAACCGCGCCTTCCTCGAACAGGCCAACCCCTGGGCCCTGCACGGCATCGCGGAACGCCTGCTGGAGGCCGAGTCGCGCGGCATGTGGGCCAAGCCCGACCCGGCGGTCCTCGAAGCGCTGCGCCGGGTCTTCCTGGAGACGGAAGGAAACCTGGAGGGCGAGGACTGAGCCACCGGCCTCAGTCGGCGGTGCCGGGTTTCACACCCCATACGTGGACGGCGTCGTCCACGGCGAGCAGGTCCCACAGCTTCGCCGCGTCGTCCACCGTCAGGTTGACGCAGCCCGCCGACCCGCCGCCGTCGTAGAGGTCGCCCGGGTGTCCGTGCAGCGCCTGCCCGCCGTCGAAGAACTGCGAGTACGGCATGGGGGCGTTGTCGTAGATCGTGGAGACGTGGTCGCGGTCCCGCCAGTAGACGGTGTGCCGGCCGGGCCGCGTCTCCTGCGCGTCGCGGCCGGTACGGATGGGCACGGGGCCGAACACGACCTCCTTCCCCTTCTGCACCCACAGCAGTTGGCGGTCCATGTCCACGCAGGTCACCCGGCCGGTCTCGACCGGGCAGTGCCCGGCGGCGTTCGGGTCCGGCGTGGCCTCGACGACGAGCACGGCGCGGTACGTGCCGAGGTCGGCGAACCCGTCGGGGTGCGGCCGGCCCCGCTCGGTCTGGAAGGAACGGACGGCCCGGCAGTCGGCCTCGGACTGACGGCCGTCCACGGTCAGCCCGAGGTGCTTCTCCAGCTGCCGCTGGTACGGGCCGGCCGGCGCGGTGCACGCGGTGTCGCGGCCGGGGGACGCGGCCGACGGGGCCGCGGTGCACAGCAGCGCGATGGCCGCCGTGGCGACGGCGGCACCGATGAGGCGGTGGGAACGGGACACGGCCGGACCTCCTGGCGGAACGGGAATCGACGTCTGTCAGCCAATCAGGGCACCCGCCCGGCCGCCCACTCGTGGGC
>NZ_JBEYCF010000044.1:0-65795 GCF_040632605.1 Streptomyces sp. NPDC019224
CGTGCCGGCCGGAAGCCCTCGTACTGGACGTACTCGGGTTTTCGGCCGGTGCGGCGAGAGTGCGTGCATGGCGTCGCGACGGGGCGAACCCTGGCTGCCGCGGCACTAGATCCTCGCCCAGCTCCTGACGTACGGACGCCGTGCGGCCCCCACCGGCCGTGCGGCGTCCGCCGTTCGCGGTGGGCGTGCGGTCCGGTCCTGTTCCGCTTCGCGCAGCTCGCGGTCGATGCGGCGCTCGCGGGCGATACCGAGCAGCGCCGGCAGCAGGACGAGGGCGAAAAGTGCGGAAATGCCGAGGACGTTCAGGAATGTGTTCATGCCTCTACTTTCCTCGTCGGGGAGGAGGAGCGGCAGTGGCAGGACTGTCACACAGCATCGAATTACTGCCACACTGGTTCCATGCTGAACAATGTCGCCGCCCTGATGCTCGACGACGTCCACCCCTTCGAACTCGGTGTGCTCTGCGAGGTCTTCGGCCTCGACCGCAGCGACGAGGGCCTGCCGGTGCACGACTTCGCCGTGGTCTCCGCCGAGGGGCCCCGGCTGCGGACCCACGCCGGCTTCACCATCTCCACCCCGTACGGCCTCGACCGCCTGGAGGAGGCCGACCTCGTCGCCGTACCGGCCGGCAGCCGCTTCGGGGAGCGCGCGTTCCCCGAGGAGGTCCTGGTCGCGCTGCGCCGGGCCGTGGACCGGGGGGCCAGGGTGCTCAGCGTCTGCTCGGGGGCGTACCTCCTCGGCGCGGCCGGGCTGCTGGACGGCCGCCGCTGCACCACGCACTGGCGGCACGCCGACGACCTGGCCCGCCGCTTCCCGGCGGCCGTCGTCGAGCCGGACGTGCTGTACGTGGAGGACGGCCCGGTCACCACGTCGGCGGGGACGGCCGCGGGGATCGACGCCTGTCTGCACCTGGTCCGCCAGGCGTACGGGCCGGCCGCCGCCAACACCATCGCCCGCCGGATGGTGGTGCCGCCGCACCGGGACGGCGGGCAGGCGCAGTACATCGAGCGCCCGCTGCCGCGTACCCGCTGCGACACGGTCGGCGACACGCTGGCCTGGATGGAGCGCCACCTCGACCGCGAGATGACCGTCGAGCAGCTCGCCGCCCAGGCGCACATGTCGCCGCGCACCTTCGCCCGCCGCTTCCAGCAGGAGACCGGCACCACGCCGTACCGCTGGCTGCTGCGCCAGCGCGTCCTGCTGGCCCAGCACCTGCTGGAGACGTCCGACGAAACCATCGACACCATCGCCGACCGGGCCGGCTTCGGGACCGCCGCCGCGCTGCGCCACCAGTTCGTACGGGCGCTGGACACCACACCGCAGGCGTACCGGCGCACCTTCCGGGGGCCGTCCGCGGTCACCGAGGCGGCCTGAGGTCATTCGTCCAACCGATCGCGCGACCTGTCCATGGACCGGCCCCTCGCGCGCGCGTCAGGGTCGATGCCATGGACATGCGGAAGACAAGACGAAGGACCATCGGGGCCGTGGTGGCCGCGCTCGCCGCCACCCTGCTGCCCTGGCAGACCGCCTCGGCCGAGGAGGCACCCGCCCAGGCCGCTCCGCCGGAGGTGCTTCCCTCGCTGCGGCAGTGGCAGTCGGGCGCGGGGGAGTTCGTCCTCACCGACCGGGCCAGGATCGTGCTGGACGGCGCGCGCGAGCGGCGTACGGCGGACGACGCGGCCCGGTTCGCCGGCGAGCTGGAGGGCAGGGCGCAGGTCTCCCGGGGCAAGGCGCACGCCGGTGACATCGTGCTGCGCCAGGACGCCTCGTTGAAGGGCTCGCTGGGGGCGGAGGGCTACCGGCTGGAGGTGGGCGACCGGGTCACGGTCACCGCGGCCACCTCGGCGGGCGTGTTCTACGGTTCGCGCACGGTGCTGCAACTGCTCAACGACGACGGGCGGGCCGCACGCGGCTCGGCGACCGACGTGCCCGCGTACCGCGAGCGCGGGGTCGGGGTCTGCGCCTGCTACATCAACGTCTCGCTGCCCTGGTTCGAGCGGCTGATGAAGGACATGGCGTCCCAGAAGCTCAACCAGCTCTGGATCGAGGCGAAGGTCAGGAGCGACACCGACCCGGAGTCGGCGTTCTGGGGCTACTACACCAAGCCGCAGATCCGGTCCCTGGCCGCGATGGCGAAGAAGTACCACATCGACCTGGTGCCGGAGATCAACTCCCCCGGCCACATGGACCCCTACCTGGAGAACCACCCCGAGCTCCAGCTGAAGGACAGGAACGGCGTCCCGTCCCCGCCCCGGCTGGACATCTCACGGCCCGAGGCGCTGGCGTACTACACCGCGAGGGTCGACGAGGCCCTTGAGGCGTGGGGCACCCGCACCTGGCACATGGGCGCCGACGAGTACATGCTCGGCTCCTCGTACCCGAACTACCCGCAGCTCCAGGCGGCGGCGATCGCGAAGTTCGGCGCCTCGGCCACTCCCGACGACCTGTTCGTCGACTTCATCAACCAGGTCAACGCGCATGTGAAGGCCGGGGGCCGCTCGCTGCGGATCTGGAACGACGGACTGAGGGGCCGCAACACGCTCGTCCCGCTGGACCGCGACATCACCGTCGAGCACTGGCTCGGCGGCGGCACCATCCAGCAGCCGTCCGCCCTGCTCGCCGAGGGCCGCCCCGTGATGAACTCCGCCTACGCCCTGTACCTGGTGCGCGGCGGGTACACCACCAAGACCCAGCAGCTGTACGAGAGCGACTGGACGCCCCTGCGCTTCGAGGGCCAGACGCTGCCCGCCACGGCCGCGAACCTGACCGGCGCGAAGATCAGCCTGTGGCCGGACAGCGCGGCGGCGGAGACCGAGAACGAGGTCGAGGCGAAGACGTTCATGCCGCTGCGCTTCATCGCCCAGGCCACCTGGGGCGGCCCGAAGCCCAGCGCGACGTACGCCGGTTTCGAGGCCATGGCCCGCCGCATCGGCCACGCCCCGGGCTGGGCGAACACCGACCGCGCCCCGCTGGCCGACGGCACCTACCGGCTGACGTCCGGCGCGAAGGCGCTGGCTCCCGCCGCGGACGCCGGGGTCGCCCTGGTCCCGGACTCGAAGGCGGCCTGGACGCTCACCGCGACCGCCGACGGCTACTACACGGTCCGGTCGGCGGAGGGGCTGTGCCTGGACGCGGTGCGCGGGAGGAAGTATCTGGGCGCCCCGCTGGAGGCGGGGGCCGAACTGTCGCTCGGCACCTGCTCGGCGGGCGCGCGCACCCAGCGCTGGCAGCTGGACGCCGGCCACGGGGCGCTCGTCCTGCGCAACGCGATCTCGCAGCTGCGGCTGGCCGAGCGGTCGTCGGACGGCGCGGCGGTGCAGACGACGAAGGGGACGCGGCTGAAGGCGAGGGCCGCCTGACCGTACGCGCACGAGGTGGGGGCCCGCCGGTCGCCGGCGGGCCCCCACGCGTGTGTCAGATGCCGCAGTTGGGCGCCGACCAGTAGTGGCTGGGGCCCTGGTTCACGTGGACGTGGTCGTTGTGGTCCGGGTACCCCGGGCCGAGAATCCCGTTGAACCCGTGGTTCCGGGCCTGCGTGGCGAGGGTGCAGAAGGCGATCCCGCCGAGGTCGGCCGCGTCCCCGTACAGATGGCGGCTGTTCGACGCGCCGCCGGCCGCACTGTTGCAGGACGTCGAGCGGAATCCGCTGGTGACGGTGATGGGGCGGTCACCGAGCGCGTGGCGCAGGGCCTCCAGCTTCCACATGGTGCTCAGCGCGTTGGCCTTCGCCGTGGCCGCCGAGACCGCGCCGCCCGACCAGGTGCTGTTGCAGCGGTTCATCTCGGCGTACGTGAAGTGCGCCGGGGTGCAGTCGCTGTCCTGGAGGGCGTAGATCTTGGCCTGGGTGGCGGGGCCGGCGACGCCGTCGGCGGCCAGCCCGTACGCGGCCTGGAAGCGCTTGACGGCGGCGGTCGTGGCGGGCCCGTACGAACCGTCGATGGCCAGGACCGAGTTGTATCCGGGGTAGCCGGCGACCCGGATCTGGAGCTGGGCGACGTCGTTGCCGGTGGCGCCCGGGCTCAGGGTGCGGGTCCAGGTGTAGCAGTCGTCGGCCTGCGCGGTGCCGGCGGTGACCACGGCCCCACCCAAAGCGAAGGCAATGGTCATGACAAGTCCGAGCAGGAGTCGTGCGGGACGTCTGATCACGGGAGCTCCCCTATCGCTGTCGAAGTGGTGGTCCCCGAGCCTGTCGGATGAGCCGGTACACGTCAACTACGCGTGTAGAAATGGGAGTTGACTTCCCGGGAAACACGGCGCGGGCCCGTCCCGGGGTGCCGGGACGGGCCCGCGCCGTGGCGCGCGAGGCGGCTCAGTCGTTCGGGACGACCTCGTAGCGGGGGGTGTTCTCGGCCATCTGCCGCAGCGCGTCCTTGCGGTCGCGCTTGGAGAGCCGGTCGATGTACAGGTAGCCGTACAGGTGGTCCGTCTCGTGCTGGAGGCAACGCGCGAAGTAGCCGGTGCCGCGCACCCGCACCGGGTTGCCCTCGGCGTCCTGGCCGCGCACCACCGCGTAGTCCGGGCGGGCCAGCGAGGCGTACGCCGTGGGCACGGAGAGGCAGCCCTCGTTGGAGTCGTCCAGGACCCGCGCCTCGGGCGGCAGCTCCTCGAGCACCGGGTTGCAGATGGCTCCCACGTGCCGTACACCGTCGTCGTCCGGGCAGTCGTAGACGAAGACCTTGAGGTCCACGCCGATCTGGTTGGCGGCCAGGCCCACGCCCTCCGCCGTCCGCTGGCTCGCGAACATGTCGTCGATCAGCGAGGCCAGCTCGTCGTCGAACTCCGTGACGTCCTTGCACTCCTTGTGCAGGACCGGGTTACCGACGACCGTGATCGGGCGGGAGGTGCCGCGCTCCCGGTGTGCCGTCTCGCGCGCCTCACAGTCCTCGGTGTCGATGAGGAAGCCCTCCTCGTCGACGCTGATCCGCTCGTCCGTCTCCTGCTGCGCCATGTCCGCCGTACGCCTTCCTCACAACCTGAAACCCGGGGCCGCGGGTCGTTTGGAACCCGGGCGCCCGAGCACCGGAATCGGTGCCTGTACAGCCTACGGGCACGGGTCAGCAGACTTCTTCGAGATCCCGCCACTCGCGGCTGTCCGGGCTGTCCGCCACCCAGCCGTCCAAGAGCCCGCGCACCAGACCGGCCGGGGCCGCGAGACCGCACTCACGCTCCGGCACCCACAGCTCACCGGCCGTGCGGTGACCCAGCGGGCCCGGGTGTCCCGGCTCACTGTGGTCGTGCGGGTCCAGGTGCTCGCCGTCGCCCTCGTCGCTCTCCATCCGGCTCTCCGAACAGGAGCGGCACAGCAGCCGCACCGACGAGGACCAGTCCTCGGCGGCGAAGCCCGCGTCGGAGGCCAGCTGCTCCAGCGCGTCCCGGTCCGCCTCGGTGGCCGCCTCCAGGAGGACCACCCAGGTCGGCACGGGCGACGGGGCCCACAGCTCGATCTCGTCGAACACGGGGTAGGACGGGCCGGCCGCGGTGATCCGCTCACCGTTCGGCACCCCGTCGTGCAGCACGACCTCGCCCCAGCGCCGCCCGGAGGACGGCAGTGGGATCGACAGCACCTCGATCCGGGCGGGGTCCAGCCGGCGGCCCCACACGACCTCGGCCTCGCCCTCCGGCGACAGCCGTACCGCCGCGCTGCCCAGCTCCATGCCCACCGGCTCGTTGCCCGCGGCCGGGGTCTGCTGCCCGCCGCCGGGGACCTTCAGCCCGTAGGCCTGCCAGGCGCGGCGCGCGAGCGGCCAGTCCTGCAGCGCGGTCGCGGCGATGCCCACGTTCCACCAGTCCGGGGCGCCGGACTCCTTGTCGAGCAGCGCGACGGCCCGCAGTCCCGCGGCTCTCGCCTGTTCCCAGTCGTGCCGGAACTTGTGCAGCAGCGCCAGGTTGAACCACGACTCGGAGAGCCAGGGCTCCAGGTCCGCCGCGCGTGTCAGCAGCGCGCCCGCGTCCTCGTACCGGCCGTCGCCGATCAGCGTGAACGCGCGGTCCGTGGCCTGCCGCCAAGAGGCGGACGGCCGATGCCGTACCTTCCCGAAGATCCTCACGATTCCCGCCTGTCCCGACTGGACACCCTCGTTCTACCGCTCTCTTCGCATCCAACCATGCCGGGCCGGACGCCCGCTCATTACCCATCGGTTACCCGAGCGGGACGGGGGTCAGACCTCCCCTGGCCAGAACCCGGGCCAGCGATTCCACCACCTGCGGCTGGTAGTCGTGCCCGGTCCCGAGCCTGAGCTGTTCCAGCGCACCCAGCGGCCCGGAGAGGCTTTCCCCGCACAGGTCGTCGTATGCGTTCACGGCCCGGACGATCCTGGCGGACAGCGGCTGCTCGCGGTAGGGGTCGGCCTGCCGTTCGACCACGACGGCGACCTTCGCGTCCACCCCGGTCTGGCGGACCACCGCCCCGCCGAGCAGCGCGATCCGGCGCTGCTCGGCGGCCGGCAGCAGGGCCGTCGCCCCGTCCGGCACCGGGTCGACCAGCGAGAGCTGGCCGATGTCGTGCATCAGCGCCGCGTACTCCAGGACGGTGAGCTCGGGTCCGGAGAGCCCCATCTCGCGCCCGACGGCCGTGCACAGCTCGGCCACCCGGCGGGCGTGGCCGTGCGGGGTGTAGCCGGCGATCTCGGTGGACCGGGCGAGCGAGGCGATGGTCTGCCGGTAGGTGGTGCGCACGGCGGCGAAGCGGCGGAACGAGAGCTGGGTGAGCAGCAGCGGTACGCACAGCACGGGCAGCGCCCACAACCCGGCGGCGGCGACCCCGAGCGCCATGACCGCACCGGTCGCGCAGACGGCCGAGCCGATGCCGGTCAGCGCCCGCAGCTCGTCGCGCAGGAGCGGGCCGTACGGAGCCGGGGCGGCACGGGAGCCGCGGGGCAGGGTGCGGGCGCGGTGCAGCAGGGCGGCGAGGACGGCGTCGCACAGGGCGGTCAGCCCGAGCAGCAGGAGCAGGAACGCCGCGTAGTACGGACCGTCGCCGAACCATCGCTCACAGCGGCCGGTGTTGTACAGCGGCTGGAAGCAGACCGCCGCGAAGGTCACGGTGAGCAGCCGCCGGGCCACCTGGTCGGCGTCCGGCCCGTCGTCCCGGGCCAGCTGCGGCACCGAGGCGACGAGCTGGGCCGCCGCCAGCACCGCGACCACCTGGAGGACCCCGTGGCTGGTGGGCTCCCCACCGCTGCGCCCCAGCAGGGCGTACGCGAGGGCCCCGGCGGCCCCCAGCGGCGCGGGCTCCCGCTCCCCCGGCAGGGCGCCCCAGCGGGCCAGCTCACCGATGGTGACGAGGGCGCCGAAGGCGAG
The DNA here is from genome assembly GCF_040632605.1 of Streptomyces sp. NPDC019224. Taxonomy (NCBI): domain Bacteria; kingdom Bacillati; phylum Actinomycetota; class Actinomycetes; order Kitasatosporales; family Streptomycetaceae; genus Streptomyces; species Streptomyces sp. NPDC019224. Next base: position 7,300 of record NZ_JBEYCF010000044.1, read on the forward strand.
GGCGTGCCCCGGGTCGTGGACGCCGCGCCAGAGGGTGTGCGCGAGCCCGGCGGCAGCGAGTACGAGCGCGGCGCCGCGCGCGCCCAGGGCCGCGGGCCCCGGCCGCGCCCACCTCGGCGTCACCGGGGCCCCTCCCCCTCGGTGCCGGCGGACGGCCTCGGGCTCTGCGGCGCCCCGGCGGCCACGCCGCGGCCGCCGTCCTCGTCCCGCGGCGGCGGCACCTGCGCGTCGTCGGCGGTGACGGCCCCGAACCAGCCGTACCGTTCCAGGCCGCGCGCCAGCGCCCGCACCATCTGGGGGTCGAACTGCGTGCCCGCGCACCGCTTCAGCTCCTCCACGGCGGCCGCGACCGGCCGCCCCCGCCGGTAGGAGCGGGTCGAGGTCATGGCGTCGAAGGCGTCGGCGACGGCGACGACGCGGGCGCACTCGGGGATGCCGCGGCCGGAGAGCCCGTAGGGGTAGCCGCTGCCGTCGAGCCGTTCGTGGTGGTGCAGGATCGCTGCCCGGGCCTCGCCGAGGAAGCCGATGCCCCGGACGATCTCGTGCCCGTACTCGGGGTGCAGCTCGATCACCCGCCGCTCCTCGGGGGTCAGCGGGCCCTCCTTGCGCAGGACGCGGGTGGGAACGCCGAGCTTGCCGACGTCGTGCAGGATTCCGGCGAACCGGAGCACCTCGACGCGTTCCCGGTCCATGCCGAGTTCCTGGGCGATGAGGACGGAGGCACGGCCGACCCGTTCGCTGTGGCCCCGGGTGTAGGTGTCCTTGATGTCGACGGCCTGGACGAGGGCCCTGATGGTGGCCCGGTGCGCGGCGTGCTCCCGGTGGTACTGGGCGAAGACCCAGCAGGAGATGTACATGGGCAGCAGCACGAAGAGCGCGGCCAGCGGCCCGTACGAGCTGTTCCACAGGACGGCCATCATCAGCCCGGCGAGGCCGTGCACCAGATGGGGGCCCAGGGAGCGCGACAGCAGCCCGCGCCAGGCGCGGCGCGCGGGCAGTTGTTCGGCGACGAGCAGGATCGAGCCGTCGAGGGCGGCGAGCACGGCGCTGAAGGCGAGGGCGGCCGCGCAGACCGGCAGCAGGGCGTACGGGAGGTCGGGCGGGCTGCCGGGGGCGGGGCCGCCGAGCGCGGCGGGCCCGCCGAGGAGGGCGTGGACGCAGGACGCCGCCCAGACGGTGACGGCCAGCTGCGCGGCGCGCCAGATCCGGCGGGCGGCGGCGGGCGGCTTGTCCACCCGGCCCGCGAGGGAGCCGGGGATCGCGACGAGCGCCGCCGCCGCGGGCGGGAGCAGGAAGGCGGCGGCGAGCAGCAACGGGAAGAACGATCCGGCGCCGATCGGCACGGAGCCGCCGAAGAACGGGAAGCGGCCGGGGAGTTCACAGCCGAGGTAGAGCACCGTGAGCAGTCCGAGGGTGGCCCACGGGGTGCCGGCGCCGGGGCGCAGGGCGGGCCCGGCGCACAGCGCCGCGCCGAGGGCGACGGCGCCGATATGGACGCGCGCCGCCCCGTGTGTGGCTCTCACCCTCGCTCGCCCCCCAGCTCCGCTCGTGAAGGGCCACGCTAACGAGCGGGGCGTCCCGGGCGGGGGCCGATGGCGGCGATTAGCACGTTCGGGTGAAGGTGCGGGGGCGGGCCGTCATTCCTTGGCGGCGGTCGGCACCTCGGTGCCGGATGCCGTGACGTCGTGTTCCGGCACCGCCTGTCCCGAGCGGATGAGGTCGATCCGGCCCATCACCTTCGAGCGCAGGTCGGCCGGTACGTCGTCCTGGCCGCAGCAGCGCTTCACCAGCTTCTTCACGGCCTGTTCGAGGCCGTACTTCTCCAGGCAGGGGGAGCACTCGACGAAATGTTCCTCGAACTTGGTGCAGTCGCTGTCGGGCATCTCCCGGTCGAGGAACTCATAGAGGTGATCGAGGACCTCTGCGCACTCCGTCTCGTGCGGCTCTCCGCAGCTCATGAGCCCGAGCCTTTCCGATCGTCCGACTCACCGGCGCCGGCGGGGACGAGCCCGCGGTCGCGGGCGTAGTCCTCCAGCATGCCGCGCAGCTGACGGCGGCCCCGGTGCAGTCGGGACATCACCGTACCGATGGGAGTCCCCATGATGTCCGCGATCTCCTTGTAGGCAAAGCCCTCGACATCGGCGAGATAGACCGCGATGCGGAACTCCTCCGGGATCGCCTGCAGCGCGGACTTCACGTCCGAGTCGGGCAGGTGGTCGAGGGCCTGCGACTCGGCGGAACGCAGCCCGGTCGACATGTGCGACTCGGCGCGGGCCAGCTGCCAGTCCTCGATCTCCTCGGCGGCGCTGCGCTGGGGTTCGCGCTGCTTCTTGCGGTACGAGTTGATGAAGGTGTTCGTGAGGATGCGGTACATCCACGCCTTGAGGTTGGTGCCCTCACGGAACTGGTGGAAGGACCCGTACGCCTTGGCGTACGTCTCCTGGACCAGGTCCTCGGCGTCCGCGGGATTGCGCGTCATGCGCAGGGCGGCCGAGTACATCTGGTCGAGGAAACCGAGGGCGTCGCGCTCGAAACGCGCGTTGCGCTCGGCCGTCGTCTCCTGCGGGCGGCCGTCGTCGGTCCCTGTGTCGGTCCCAGTGACCGGACCCACCTCCTCCAACGCTGGGGCGGGGCCGAAACCGGACCCGCTCGAATCGGAGAATAGTCGACCTTGGTCCCGCGCGGGCTGTCGATCCGTTCCGCCGCGTGACCGCTCGGGAGTGGTCTTGGCCGCGTGCAGGACCGTCCACTCCAGGTCAGCGGTGTTCGAGCGACGCGGGCAGATGGTCGAACCCATGCGACGGACTCCCTCTCCACTTACGACGTTGGCGTACCGACGTCCGGAACAACAGCGGCCCCCCGCCGGGCATTCCCGGGCCCGGGACCCGTACCGGTTCAGACGATTCCGGCCAGCCACCCGGTGACGGAGGCGGTGAGGATCTCCATCGCCCGCTCCTCCGTCAGCCCGGACTTCCGGGGTACGGCGAAGCCGTGGTCGCCGTACGGGACCTCGGCGATCCGGTGGTCGCCCGGCGGGAATTCGGCGGGCCTGCCGAACGGGTCGCTGCCGCCCTGGACGACCAGGGCGGGCACCCCGCAGCCCAGCAGTTCACCGGCGCGGGTCTTCTCGGGGCGGCCCGGCGGGTGCAGCGGAAAGCTGAGCGCGAGGACCGCCCGGGCCCCGAGCGCGGCGGCGGTGCGGCAGGCCACCCGGGCCCCGGCGCTGCGTCCGCCGGCGACGACCGGGAGCCCGGGGGCGGTGAGGGCCGGCCACAGACCGCACCAGCCGGCGTCCAGTGTCCTCGGGGCGGGCGCGAGCTTCTTGCCGGCCACCCGCCAGGGCTGCTCCACCAGTGCGACGCTCACGCCGTGCGCGGGCAGGGCGGCGCCCAGGGCCTGCAGGTCGCGGGCCTCGATGCCGCCGCCGGCGCCGTGGCCGAGGGCGAGCAGGAGGCGGGGGGCGGGGGCGGCCAGCCAGGTGATGCGGGCGGTGCCGGTCCCGGTCTCGACCGTCTCGGTGCGGGGGCGCGTGGCGTCGGTTTTCACGCCCCCATCCAACCAACAGCGGTGCGTGGTACGCGGGTGGCGGGTGACTCTTGGCGCGTGGCCCTTGGCGCGTGGTTCAGAAGAGGGTGCTCGCCTCGGGCCCGGCCAGCTCGTCCTTCAGCTCGGGGCCGTTGTTGCGGACGTTGCTGACGGCGGTCGCCACGGGGTAGGCGCGCATCAGCCCGGGCGGCGGCGGTGCGAGCAGGGCGCGCAGTTCCTCCGGGTCGGTGCGCGAGGTGTCCAGCCAGTCGTCCCAGCGGTCCGGGGTGAGCATCAGCGGCATCCGGGGGTGGATGTCGGCGAGCGAGGCCGGTCCTTCGGCGGGGGCTACGGCGAGCGGGGTGGTCTCCGCCTCGGTGGTGATCACCGAGCAGGTGGCCCACCAGGCCTGCGGGTGGTCGTCGGGCAGGGTGCGGTCGCGCCAGAACTCGTACAGACCGGCCATGGCGAAGACCGACCCGTCGGCGGGTGTCACGAAGTAGGGCTGCTTACGGGGACGCTTGCGGCGGCCCTTCTCCTCCAGCTGCCGTTCCTCGGCGCCGGTCACCCACTCGTAATAGCCGTCGGCGGGCAGGATGCAGCGCCGGGAGACGAAGGGGCGGCGGAAGGACGGCTTCTCGTGGACGGTCTCGGCCCGGGCGTTGATCATCCGGGCGGCACCCTCCGGGTTCTTGGCCCAGGAGGGGACGAGGCCCCACTTCAGCGCGCGCAGCTGGCGAACCGGGCGCTGGTCGTCCGCGTCTTTCAGAGGACGTTCCAGTACGGCGTAGACCTCCTTGGTCGGCGCCACGTTGTAGTCGGGCTCCAGCGCCTCGGCCGGTTCCCACTTCTCCACCTGGAAGAGTCCGGTCAGGTCCTCGGGCCGCCGACTCGCTGCATACCGTCCGCACATAAGTGCCAGACTGCCACGACCACCGCCCCGTCCGGACCCCGCTCGCGCAAGGAGCCGCCCACCTCATGGACAGCACCGAACTCGGCACCCTGTGGGACCGCGTCGTCGGCACCCAGCCCGCCCCCGAGCAGTGGCTGGTGGTGGTGACCGCCACGGCGGCCCTCGTCGCGGTCGTCCCGAACGTCCTATGGCGGCTCTCCCGGAACACGATCACCATCGCCCACGAGGGCGGCCACGGCCTGATCGCCCTGCTCTCCGGCCGGCAGCTGTCGGGCATCCGGCTGCACTCGGACACCAGCGGGCTGACGGTGAGCCGGGGCAAGCCGACCGGCATCGGCATGGTCCTGACCGCGGCCGCGGGCTACACCGCGCCCTCGCTGCTCGGGCTCGGCGGCGCCTGGCTGCTGGTGGACGGCCGGATCACGCTGCTGCTGTGGGTGGCCACCGCCCTGCTCGCGGTGATGCTGGTGATGATCCGCAACGTGTACGGGGCGCTGACGGTGATCTTCACCGGTTCGCTCTTCCTGCTCGTGTCCTGGCTGGCCTCACCGGCCTGGCAGTCGCTGTTCGCCTACAGCGTGGTCTGGTTCCTGCTGCTGGGCGGCGTACGTCCGGTGTTCGAGCTCCAGTCGAAGCGGCGGCACGGCGGGGCGCCGGACTCGGACGCGGACCAGCTGTCCCGCCTGACCGACGTCCCGGCGGTGCTGTGGCTGTTCCTCTTCCACGCGGTGTCGCTGTGCTCCCTGATCGGCGGCGGACGCTGGCTGCTGGGGCTGTGAGCGGGCCGCACCGGTCCGGTTCCGCCGTCGGCGGGCGGCCGTGACCCGGCCCACCACGGCCGGAGCCCTTAAAGTGAGCGCATGACCGAAAGCACCGTGCACCCCGCCCTCTGGCCCGCCCCCTTCGCGAGCGGGGCCGTCGACGCGACCGTCACCGTGCCCGGTTCCAAGTCGGTCACCAACCGCGCGCTGGTGCTCGCCGCGCTCTCCTCGGAGCCGGGCTGGCTGCGCCGGCCGCTGCGCTCCCGCGACACCCTGCTGATGGCGGACGCCCTGCGCGCAATGGGCGTACGCATCGAGGAGACGGTGTCCTCCAGCTCCTCGGTGACGGGCGCGGCCGGTGGCCCGGAGGCCGCGGGCGAGGCCTGGCGGGTCATCCCAGCCCCGCTGCACGGCCCGGTCACCGTCGACGTCGGCAACGCCGGCACGGTCATGCGCTTCCTGCCCCCGGTGGCCACGCTCGCCGAGGGCCCCGTCCGCTTCGACGGCGATCCCCGCTCCTACGAGCGCCCGCTGACCGGGGTGATCGACGCGCTGCGGGTCCTGGGCGCCCGGATCGACGACGACTCCCGGGGCTCGCTGCCGATGACCGTGCACGGCGCCGGCTCGCTGGACGGCGGCCCGGTCGCGATCGACGCCTCCTCGTCCTCCCAGTTCGTCTCGGCGCTGCTGCTGTCCGCACCGCGCTTCAACCAGGGCGTGGAGGTCCGCCACACCGGCGACCGGCTCCCCTCCATGCCGCACATCCGGATGACCGTCGACATGCTCCGGGCCGTCGGCGCGCAGGTGGACGAGCCGGAGACCGGCGGCGAGCCGAACGTGTGGCGGGTCTCCCCCTCCGCGCTCCTCGGCCGCGACCTGACCATCGAGCCGGACCTCTCCAACGCCCAGCCGTTCCTGGCCGCGGCGCTGGTCACGGGCGGCCGGGTGACCATCCCGGACTGGCCGCTGCACACCACGCAGCCCGGTGACGCGCTGCGCGAGATCTTCACCGCGATGGGCGGCAGCTGCGAGCTGACCGAGCACGGGCTGACCTTCACCGGCTCGGGCCGCGTCCACGGCATCGACGTGGACCTCGGCGAGGTCGGCGAGCTGACCCCGGGCATCGCCGCCGTGGCGGCCCTGGCCGACTCCCCCTCCACGCTGAGCGGCGTCGCCCATCTGCGGCTGCACGAGACGGACCGGCTCGCCGCGCTCACCAAGGAGATCAACGAACTCGGCGGCGACGTCACCGAGACGGCGGACGGCCTGCACATCCGCCCGCGACCGCTGCACGGCGGTACCTTCCGTACCTACGACGACCACCGGATGGCCACCGCGGGGTCCGTCATCGGCCTTGCCGTCCCCGGAGTGGAGATCGAGAACGTGGCGACGACCGCCAAGACCCTGCCCGACTTCCCGCAGATGTGGACCGGAATGCTCGGGGCCTGAGACATGCGCCGCTACGGCAAGAACCCCGACGAGGACGACATCCGCGTCCGCCCCAACCGCAAGGGCAACCGTCCGCGCACCCACACCCGGCCCAAGCACGAGGACGCCCAGGAGGGCATGGTCCTCACCGTGGACCGGGGCCGCCTCACCTGTCTCGTCGAGGGCCGCACGATCATCGCGATGAAGGCCCGCGAGCTCGGCCGCAAGGCCGCGGTCGTGGGCGACACCGTCTCGCTCGTCGGAGACCTGTCCGGCGACAAGGACACCCTCGCCCGGATCGTCCGCATCGGTGAGCGGCGCTCGGTGCTGCGCCGGACGGCCGACGACGACGACCCGTTCGAGCGGGTGGTCGTGGCCAACGCGGACCAACTGGCGATCGTCACCGCGCTGGCCGATCCGGAACCCCGTCCGCGCATGATCGACCGCTGCCTGGTCGCCGCGTACGACGGCGGGCTCTCGCCGCTGCTGGTGCTGACCAAGTCCGACCTGGCCTCCCCGGACAGGCTGCTGGGCGCGTACACGCCGCTGGGTGTGCCGTTCGTCGTCACCAGCCGCGAGGAGCTGGAGAACGGGGACGCGGCCGACCGGGTCCGCGAGCAGCTCGACGGCCGGGTGACCGCCTTCGTCGGGCACTCGGGCGTCGGCAAGACCACCCTGGTCAACGCGTTGGTGCCGAAGGAGAGGCGGCGCACCACCGGGGTCGTCAACGCGGTCACCGGACGCGGCCGGCACACCACCACCTCGGCGCTGGCCCTGCCGCTGCCGGACTACCGGGGCTGGGTGATCGACACCCCCGGGGTGCGCTCGTTCGGGCTGAACCACATCGATCCGTCGCGGGTCATCAACGCATTCCCGGACCTCCAGCCCGGCACCGAGGAGTGCCCGCGCGGCTGCACCCACGACAGCCACGAACCGGAATGCGCGCTGGACGCCTGGGTGGCGGCGGGGCACGCGGACCCGGCACGGCTCGACTCGTTGCGCCGGCTGCTGTCCACGCGCAACCGCCGCGAGGGCGATTGACCGCCGGCCGAGCGGGGTAGGGCGCCGGGCGGCCGGAACGCTGTCAGGGCGGAGGGGACGCGGGGCGACCCGGGTAATCCGGGTACGGCGCGAGGTGACCTGGCCGGACACGTTTGCGATCACTCGCTTCCGGTAAGTGCATAATCACGCCCAACGGCACCGGCTGGTGCCGGGCGGTCACCGATGCGGAGGGTCAGACGATGGCGTGGCTGCTGGTCGTGGTCGCGGGACTTCTGGAGACCGGTTTCGCGGTCTGCCTGAAGCTCTCGCACGGCTTCACCCGGCTGTGGCCGACCATCGCGTTCTGCGTCTTCGCGCTCGGCAGCTTCGGCCTGCTGACCCTGTCGCTGAAGAAGCTCGACGTGGGGCCCGCGTACGCCGTGTGGACCGGCATCGGTGCGGCGGGTACGGCCATCTACGGCATGGTCTTCCTCGGTGACGTGGTCTCCACGCTCAAGCTGGTGTCGATCTCGCTGGTGATCCTCGGCGTGATCGGCCTCCAGCTCTCCGGCTCCGCGCACTGACCGTCCTCCGGTCCCGGTGGCCCGGGTCTCCGGCGGATCGATACTGTGGCGGCATGCCCGATTACCACGATGATCTGCGCCTGGCCCACGTACTGGCGGACGCCGCCGACGCGGCGACGATGGACCGGTTCAAGGCTCTGGACCTCAAGGTCGAGACCAAGCCGGACATGACCCCGGTGAGCGAGGCCGACAAGGCCGCCGAGGAGCTGATCCGGGGCCATCTGCACCGGGCACGCCCGCGCGACGCGATCCTGGGCGAGGAGTACGGGATCGAGGGCACGGGACCGCGGCGCTGGGTGGTCGACCCGATCGACGGCACCAAGAACTACGTGCGGGGCGTGCCGGTCTGGGCGACGCTGATCTCCCTGATGGAAGCCGGGGAGAACGGGTTCCAGCCGGTCGTCGGTGTGGTGTCGGCGCCCGCGCTCAACCGGCGCTGGTGGGCGGCGAAGGGCGCGGGGGCGTACACCGGCCGCAGTCTGACCTCCGCGACCCGGCTGCAGGTGTCCCAGGTGGAGCGGATCGCGGACGCGTCGTTCGCGTACGCCTCGCTGAGCGGCTGGGAGGAGCAGGGGCGGCTCGACGGGTTCCTGGACCTGACCCGGGCCTGCTGGCGCACTCGGGGCTACGGGGACTTCTGGCCGTACATGATGGTCGCCGAGGGGGCCGTGGACATCTGCGCGGAGCCGGAGCTCTCGCTGTGGGACATGGCGGCGAACGCGATCATCGTCCAGGAGGCGGGGGGCCGGTTCACCAGTCTGGATGGTGTGGACGGGCCGGGCGGCGGGAACGCGGCGGCGTCGAACGGCGCACTCCACCGCGAGCTGCTGGGCTATCTGAACCAGCGTTACTGAGCACCCCGCCCGCAGGGCTGGGTACGGGGCGTGCGGCAGGGCCGCGCGCCCCTCCCCTGATCTTCGCGACCCCTTGTCGCGCCGCCGCATCGGTGCGACTCTGAGAATCCCCCACTTGTGAACTTGTGAATCGACTCACGCGGTCGCTTCACCGAGGAGGTGGATCTCTTCATGCTCGTCCGTGACGCCATGAGCACGATGGTCCTGACCATCGGCCCCACCCACACACTGCGCCAGGCCGCCCGGCTGATGTCGGCCCGCCGGATCGGAGCGGCCGTGGTCCACGATCCGGATACGTGCGGGCTCGGCATCCTCACCGAGCGCGACATCCTCAACGCCGTCGGATCGGGCCAGGACCCCGACACCGAGACCGCCTCCGCCCACACCACCACCGACGTGGTCTTCGCCGCGCCCGCCTGGACGCTCGAAGAGGCCGCGGCGGCCATGACGCACGGCGGCTTCCGCCATCTGATCGTGCTCGACGACGACGGCCCGGTCGGCGTCGTCTCGGTGCGCGACATCATCCGCTGCTGGACCCCGGCCCGCCGCCGCCCGGCCGAACTGGTCGGCTGACCGGCCGCCCATGCGACCGCCCCGGCCCTCGGGCGAGGGGCCGGACCGGGACCGGCACGACCGTGGGGGCTCAGGCGCGCAGCGCCTGCACGGCCGCCTCCAGCCGCTTTCCGAAGTCCTCGTCGGCACGCCGGAAGTTACCGATCGCGCGCTCGGCGATGTCCTCGCGCGAGACCTTCGCGATGAATCCGGAGAGGTTGTCGATCAGCCGGGCCTTCTCGTCCTCGGCCAGGAGCCGGTAGAGGTTCCCGGCCTGCACGAAGTCGTCGTCCTCGGCATGCCGCGGGGTTTCGTGAGGGCCCGTGGAGCCCGCGACGGGGACGGCGCCCCACAGCGGCCGGCCCGTCTCGGCGGGACCGCCGAAACTGTTCGGCTCGTAGTTCTTCGCACCCTTGTGGCGGCCGTCGTACAGGTGGCCGTCACGGCTGTCGGTCCGCGCCTCGGTGGCATGCGGGCGGTTCACCGGCAGGTGGTCGGCGTTGACGCCGACGCGATAGCGGTGCGCGTCGCCGTACGCGAAGAGACGGCCCTGGAGCATCTTGTCCGGGGACGGGCCGATGCCGGGCACGAAGTGCGCCGGGCTGAAGATCGACTGCTCGACCTCGGCGAAGATGTTCTCCGGGTTGCGGTTGAGCTCCAGCCTGCCGATCTCGACCGGCGGGTAGTCCGCGTGCGGCCACACCTTGGTGAGGTCGAAGGGGTTGAAGCGGTACGTCGCCGCCTCGGCCGCCGGCATGATCTGCACCTGCACCGTCCAGGACGGGAAGTCGCCGCGCTCGATGGACTCACGCAGGTCCCGCTGGTGACTGTCCGGGTCCACACCGGAGAGGCGGACGGCCTCCTCGGTGGTGAGGTTCCTGATGCCCTGGTCGGTCTTGAAGTGGTACTTGACCCAGAAGACCTCGCCCGCCTCGTTGTGCCACTGGTAGGTGTGCGACCCGAAGCCGTCCATGTGGCGGTACGAGGCGGGGATGCCGCGGTCGCCGAAGAGCCAGGTCACCTGGTGGGTGGACTCGGGCGACAGGCTCCAGAAGTCCCAGACGTTGTCCGCCTCCTGGGAGCCGGTGTACGGGTCGCGCTTCTGGGTGTGGATGAAGTCGGGGAACTTGATGGCGTCCCTGATGAAGAACACCGGGGTGTTGTTGCCGACGAGGTCGTAATTGCCCTCCTCGGTGTAGAACTTCAGCGCGAAGCCGCGCGGGTCCCGTACGGCGTCGGCCGCGCCGAGGCTGCCCGCGACGGTGGAGAAGCGCAGGAACGTCTCGGTCCGCTGGCCGACCTCGGAGAGGAACTTCGCCCGCGTCCACCGCGACACGTCACGGGTCAGCGTGAACGTCCCGTACGCGCCGGCGCCGCGGGCGTGCACCACACGCTCCGGAATGCGCTCGCGGTTGAAGTGCGCGAGCTTCTCCAGCAGCGACTGGTCCTGCACCAGGACCGGACCACCGGCCCCGGCGGTCTCGCTGTTCCGGTTGTCGGCGACCGGCGCGCCGGCCTCCGTGGTGAGGGGTCCCTGCGTCACGTGCGCCTCCTGCGTCGTTTCCGCACGTCATGCCTCCATGGCGTGCACGGCTTCGGCCTTCCTGCCCTCCGGCCACCACCGCAATCGATCCTACATTGGACAAAATCCAAGTCAAACAGTCATCCAAAGTCGCACCTATTCAAGACCTGGTTCGTGCGCTGCTAGAATGGCGCTCATGAGTGACCTGCTGGAACGACTTCGAGGACGCGGGTGGCGCATGACCGCGCAGCGGCGCGTCGTGGCCGAGGTCCTCGACGGGGAGCATGTACACCTGACGGCCGACGAGGTCCACGCACGGGCGGTGGCCAAGCTGCCCGAGATCTCCCGCGCCACCGTCTACAACACGCTGGGCGAGATGGTGAGCCTCGGTGAGGTCATCGAGGTCTCCACCGACCGCCGCGCCAAGCGCTACGACCCCAACGCGCACCGCGCCCACCACCATCTGGTGTGCGCGCAGTGCGGCGCCATCCGCGATGTGCACCCCTCGGGCGATCCGCTGGCGGACCTGCCGGCCGGTGAACGTTTCGGCTTCACGATCTCCGGCGTCGAACTGACCTACCGGGGCATCTGCCCGGACTGCGCCGCGGCCGCCTGACCCACGCACCCCCGCCGCCCTCGCCGGAGATCGCTTCCGGCGGGGGCGGTTCTCGCGTGCGCGGGAGCGGGTATACGACAGCGCGCATACGACAGAGGGCCGGATCTTCGAAAAGATCCGGCCCTCTGTCTTCAGTAGCGGGGACAGGATTTGAACCTGCGACCTCTGGGTTATGAGCCCAGCGAGCTACCGAGCTGCTCCACCCCGCGTCGTTGTGTTCATAACCCTACGGCACCCCTTGGACCAGTGCAAATTCGTTGGGGGGCACCGGGGCGGGGCGGTCCGCCCGGAGCGGAGCGAGACGGTCCGCCCGGAGCGGAGCGAGACGGTCCGCCCGGAGCGGAGCGAGACGGTCCGCCCGGAGCGGAGCGAGACGGTCCGCCCGGAGCGGAGCGGGGGCGGGACGGAGCGGGGGCGGGACAGCGCGCGGGGACGCCCGGCGCGGGGCAGGCCCGCTCCGGCGCGTCCTACGCCGTCAGTTCCTGGTGCAGCGCCTCGCGCAGTCGCGCCGCACGCTCCGCGACCTCCGCGGGCCCCAGCTCGACCGCCCGCCCACACCACCGCTGCCCTTCGGCCAGCTCACCGCGGCGTGCGGCCAGCAGGGCCAGGCGCAGCGCGGCCCGGCCGTGGCCGTCGGCCGCGGCGCGGGTCCACCACAGGGCGGCCTCGCGCTCACTGCCCTCGCGGGCAAGGAGCAGGCCGAGGTTGAACGCCCCGTTGCGGCTGCCGGACTCGGCCGCCGCCCGGTACCAGCGGCCGGCGCTCTCCACGTCCCCGCGGGAGGCGGCGAGCATGCCGACGCGGACCTGGGCACGGCGGTGCCCCTGCTCGGCGGCCCGCTCGTACCACTCCTCGCACTCGGTCTTCTCCGGCAGCGGCGCACCCAGGGCGGTCGGTCCTGGCGGCGGCTGCCGTGCGTCGAGCAGCCCGGCCAGCCGGAAGGCCGCCTCCGCGCTGCCGCCGCCCGCCGCGCAGCGCAGATGCCGCTCGGCCTCCTGCTCCTCGCCGTGGTGCAGGAGCGCCATGCCGACCTGGAGCGCCGCCTCGGTGTGCCCGGCCGCCGCGGCCCGCTCGTACCAGAGCAGGGCCGTGCGGTCCTCGTCGCGCCCGGCGTACAGGATGCCGAGGTTGAAGGCGGCATCGACGCTGCCCGCCTCGGCCGCCTTGGAGAACCAGGGCTCGGCGCCGGCCGGGTCCCCGGCCTGGAGCAGGAGCACGGCCAGCGCGTTGGCGGCCTCACGGTGGCCCGCGTACGCGGCGCGGCGGTACCACTGCTCGGCCTGGGCGGTGCGGTCCTGGGCGGCGCAGAGCAGACCGAGGTTGTACGCGCCGTTGACGTCGCCCGCGTCCATCGCCGCGCGGTACCAGCGCTCGGCGGTCTGCTGCTCGCCCCGGGCCGCGTGCAGCGCGCCGAGGGCGTTCGCGGCGTTGCCGTCGCCGTCCTGGGCGGCGCGCAGCCACCACACGGCGGCGCTCTCCCGGTCGCCCGCGTCGCGCAGCAGGAAGCCGAGCGCGCAGGCGGCGCGGGCCTCGCCGGCCTTGGCCGAGATGAGGTACCAGCGACCGGCCTCCTTGAGCTCGCCGCGCTGTTCGAGGATGGCGCCGAGGTGCAGGGCGGCGCGCCGGTGGCCGCGCGCGGCGGCCTGCCGGTACCACTGCTCGGCCTCGCCGGTGCGGGAGGGCTCGGGGCCGGCGACCGGGCCGTCGCCCTTGGCGGTGCGGCGGGGCGCGACCGGTTCAGCAGCGGTGCGGGGGCCCAGGCCGGGACGGCCGAACACCTCGTGGGCGGCATCGGCGGCGTTGCGCTCCAGCAGGCGCGCCAGGCGGTAGGCCGCCTCTCGGTGGCCCTGCTCGGCGGCGGAGCGCAGCCAGCGCTCGGCGCCGACGTCACCGCGGTGCTCCAGGAGGTCGGCGAGCGCGTACGCGCCCAGCGCGTGGCCCTGCTCGGCGGACTGGCGCAGCCAGTACTCGGCGGCGGGCTCGTCCCCGCGCTCGCGGAAGTGGCGGCCCAGGGCGTGCGCGGCGGCGGCCGAGCCGGCCACGGCGGCGGTCCGCCACCAGCCGGCCGCCTCGTCGGGGTAGCCGCGCTGGTGCAGCAGGACGCCCAGATTGTTGGCTGCGGCCCGGTCGCCGTCGGCGGTGGCGGCGCGCAGATAGGGCTCGGCGCCGGCGAGGTCGCCGCGGCGCAGGAGCAACGCGCCGAGCACGCTCATCGACGCGGTGTCCCCGGCGTCGGCGGCACGACGGTGGCGTGCCTCACTCTCGGCACTGTCCGCGCTCGCCTCGGTCTCCGCCCCCTCGGCGTTCTCCACGCCGTCGGCGGTCTCGAAGGTCTCTGCGGTCTCGGCGGTCGCGGCACTCTCCGCGGTCTCGGCGCTTTCGATGGGGTCTTTGTACTGCGCGGCGGCAGCGGCAAACGCCACATCCGCCATCTTTTCCGCCGGATGGACGTGACTCCGCGCAAACCGCCCTGTCTTCAACAGAGTTGCCCTGTCCCCCATAAATACCATCGTCGCACCACCTGTAACCCGCGTACATCTGGTATATCGCGGCCAGTGAGGTCACTTCAGCGTTTTGTCGACATGCCCACAGAGAGACAAGTCAAACACGTTCGCGGCCAACTCGTGCCCCCCGAAGCACACTTCACGCCCACCACGTGGAAAAAGTCACCACGGCACGACGAAGGCCCGGATCCCCTGGAGGATCCGGGCCTTCGTCTTTCAGTAGCGGGGACAGGATTTGAACCTGCGACCTCTGGGTTATGAGCCCAGCGAGCTACCGAGCTGCTCCACCCCGCGTCGTTGTGTTCAAACCGTACCACGACGCGGAGGTGAAGCTTTACCGGGTTACTCAGCCCCCGCCCTCATCGCCCGCTTTGTCCGAAGCGCTTGGCTTATCACCTTTGTCGGCCTTGTCGTTACTGTCGGACTGGGCCGCGGCCGCCCGCTCCAGTGCGTCCTGGAGATCGGTCTGCGCCTTGCCGTAGGCCGCCCAGTCCTGCTTCTTCAGAGCCGCCTCACCTTCCGTGTACGCCTTCTGCGCGTCGGCGATGGCCTTCTTGAGCGCGGCGTCGCCGGTGGCCGGCGGCTCGGTGGTGTCCGGCGGCTCGGTGGTGTCGCCCGGTGGCTCCGCCGTATCGGAACCCTCGACTCCGAAGACGGCGTTGAGCGCCTCGCCGAGACTGTTCTCAAAGACGATCTTCGAGCCGTACGAGGCGGCCACCTTGCGCAGCAGGGGATAGTTCTGCGTACCACCGCGCGTGTAGACCGGCTCGATGTAGAGGAAGCCCCCTTCGAGCGGCACGGTCAGCAGGTTGCCGTACTCGATGTCGGAGTCGGTGCCCTTGAGGTTTCTCACGAACTCGGCAACGTCGTCGTTGCCGTTGAGCTCACTCTGCACCTGGCCGGGGCCCTTCACCGCACCGGTGACTCTCAGGAGCCTTATCGTGCCGTAGTCCTTGCTGGCCGCATCGGCGTCCACCGCCATGAACGCCCCGAGGTCGGGCCGTCCCTTCGGGGTGAACGTCGTCGTCAGCGAGAACTTCTGAGCCGTCTGGCCCGGCATCTTCATGCTCAGGTAGTACGGCGGGACGGAGCCGGATTCCTTGTTGGTCGGGTCGTCCGGGACCTGCCAGGCGTCACTGCCGCTGTAGAACTGGGCGGGGCTCGTGACGTGGTAGCGGGTCAGCAGCTCGCGCTGCACCTTGAACAGGTCCTGCGGGTAGCGCAGGTGGTCCATCAGCTCCTGCGGAATGTCCGCCTTGGGCTTCACGGTCCCGGGGAACGCCTTGCGCCAGGTCTTGAGGACCGGGTCCTGGGTGTCCCACTCGTACAGCGTGACCGTGCCGTCGTACGCGTCGACGGTGGCCTTCACCGAGTTGCGGATGTAGTTGACCTGGTTCTGCTGGGCGACGACCGCGCGCTGGTTGGTGGTCAGCGAGTCGGCCGTGGTGTCACCGAGCGTGGTGCGCGAGGCGTACGGGTAGCCGTTGGTCGTGGTGTAGGCGTCGACCACCCACTGGATGCGCTTGTTGACGACCGCCGGGTAGGCGTCGCCGTCGATGGTGAGCCAGGGGGCCACCGCCTCGACGCGTTCCTTGGGCGTGCGGTTGTAGAGGATCCGCGACCCGTCGCCGATGGCTCCCGAGTACAGGATCTGCGGCTCGCTGAACGCCACCGCGTACGCGGCGCGGTTGAACGCGTTGGAGAGGCTGACCCCGCTGTCACCCTTGTAGCTGGTGGTCTTCTCGCCGTCCTCCTCGTAGTCGAGCTCCTTCTGGGGCCCGCCGACGATGGAGTACTGCTCGGTCTTCTCGCCGTAGTAGATCTCCTGCTTGTACGTGCCCAGGTCGCCGGTGGTCGGCAGTCCGGACTCGGTGAAGTCGGGAGATCCCTGCGGGTTCTTGCCGGTCGTGGTCCCCCGGGCGGCGATGGCACCGTAGCCGTGGGTGTAGGTGAAGTGGTCGTTGATCCAGTTGCGCTTGGGGATGCCCTGGATGTTGAGCTCGCGCAGACCGATGACCGTGTCCTGCTCCTTGCCGGAGGCGTCCTTGTACCGGTCGACGTCCAGCGTCTTGGGGAACTGGTAGTAGTTCCTCTTCTGCTGGAGCTGCTGGAAGGCCGGCGAGACGACGTTGGGGTCCATCACCCGGTAGCTCGCCGCCTCGTTCGCCGCCGTCCGGAGCTTGGCGTCGTCGTCCTCGGTGGACTTGCCCGTGTAGTCCGAGACCTGCGCGTCGTTGATGTCGTAGGCGTCGCGCGTGGCTTCGATGTTCTTCCGGATGAACGGCGCTTCCTTGGCCTGCTCGTTCGGCTGGACCTGGAACTTCTGCACGATCGCCGGGTAGAGACCGCCGATCAGGATGGCCGAGAGGACCATGAGGCCGAAGCCGATCACCGGCAGCTGCCAGGTGCGCCGCCAGAGCGTCGCGAAGAACAGCACCGCGCAGATCGCGGCGATGCAGAACAGGATCGTCTTCGCCGGGAGGTAGGCGTTGGCGTCGACGTACCGCAGACCCGTCCAGTTGTCCGTGGCCTTGAAGTCACTGGACTTCACGGCCAGACCGTAGCGGTCCAGCCAGTACGCCACGGCCTTCAGCGCGACGAAGACGCCGAGCAGCACCGAGAGGTGGCCGGTGGCCGCGCCCGTCGCCCGCGCCCCGGGGCTGGTGACGCGCAGCCCGCCGTACAGGTAGTGGGTCAGGGCGGCGGCGATCAGGGAGAGCACCGTCGCCGCGAAGCCGAAGCCCAGCAGGAAGCGGTACCAGGGCAGGTCGAAGGCGTAGAACGACACGTCCAGATGGAACTGGGGGTCCTTCTGGCCGAACGACACGCCGTTCACGTACATCAGCCAGGTGCGCCACTGGCCCGAGGCGGAGGCCCCGGCGATCAGGCCGACGAGGGCGGTGACCGCGAGCAGCACCCACTTCTTGTACGGGGCGAGGCTCATCCGGTAGCGGTCCAGGCTCTGCTGCTCCAGCGACATCGCGCTCAGTGGCGGCCGGAGCCGGTGCGCGAGCCAGATGTTCAGACCGACGGCCAGGGCCATCAGCAGTCCGAAGACGAGGAACAGTCCGATCTTGGTCCACAGGGTGGTGGTGAAGACGGACGAATACGCGACCGACCGGTACCAGAGCCAGTCCGTCCAGAACCCGGCGAACATGACGAACGCCATGGCGAGAATCGCCAGGACGCCGAGAGTCATGAGCAGGGTTCGGGCGCGCCGGGACGGGCGGCCGACTCTGATCCGTGGCCCGGTCGGGCCTCCGCCGCGGTCCGGCATCTGGAAAGCCAACGTGCGCACCTCGAAGTTCGCGGGTCGTGTGGAGCGGGCCCAGCGATCGTAGAGCCCATCCCTTCAACTTACTGATGCTTTACCTAGTTCCCGTTCCCGGGGCGGAAGGAGGCAGGATGTTGTCCATGCCCAACGTTTCCCCCTCAGGCCCTCCGATGGCCGCGAGCCCGCTCACCGTCGCGGTGCTCGAAATCGACGAGTACGTTTCCCACCTCGGCTGGGACCAGCCCGCCCGCCTCTTCGCTCTGGTCGACACCGCGCGGCTGCGGGTCCAGGAGCCCGGTCTCGCCTCCCAGCTCGGCCTCGACGACGACGGGGGGAAGGCCGCCGCGCTGACCCCCGTCGAGCAGGAGGAGCTGCCGGCCGGCACGGCGCTGGACGAGTTCCTCGCCACGATCGCCTGGCCCGACGCGGTCGTCGGGTGCGCGATGACGGTGGAGCGGCTGATGCTGCCGCCGTCGGCCGAGGCGTCCGTACCGGACGGGCTCGACGACAAGCGGCTGACCAAGTGGGTCGCCGAGCACCCCGACCGGCAGGAGGTGCGGATGACGGTGGCCGTCCTGCGGGACGGGGCGCGCGAGTCGGCCGTACGCCTGCGGGAGAAGGACTCGGCGAGCGAGGTGCTGACCGGTGCCGGTCTTGTGCCGGGACTGGCCGAGGCTCTGGCCGCCACGTTCGAGTCCTGACCGTCCGCTCCGCCCCGGGGGGGCGGTCAGCCTGCCGAGCAGCTCGGCAGGCCGGCCGTCTTCCCGGTGCGGAGCTTCTCCAGCGACTTCCTGGCGTCGTCGATGGTCTTGACCTTGATCAGGGTGAGGCCGTCGGGAGCGTCGGACGCGGCGGCCGCGCAGTTGTCGTAGGGGGTCAGGAAGTAGCGGGCGCCCGCGTTGCGCGCGCCGACCAGCTTCATGGTGATCCCCCCGATCGGGCCGACCTTGCCGTCGTCGTCGATGGTGCCGGTGCCGGCGACGAACTCGCCGCCCGTCAGCTGCCCCGGGGTCAGCTTGTCGACGATGCCCAGGGAGAACATCAGTCCCGCGCTCGGACCGCCCACGTCGGCCAGCTTGATGTCGATGTCGAAGGGGAAGGTGTGGTCCGTCCCCGCCTGGATGCCGACGATCGCGCGGTTCTCCTCGGGGGCCTTCGCGGTGGTGATGGTGATCTTCTCGGCGCCGTCGGGCTTCTTGCCGGCCTTCTCGGCCGCTGCCGCGGTCTTGGCCGGGACGACCGTGAAGGTGACCTTCTGGCCGGGCTTGTGCCGGGTGACGAGCTTCGCGACGTCCTCGGGCTTCTCGACCGTGGTGCCGTCGACGTTCTTGATGATGTCGCCCGCGTGCAGCTTGCCCTGGGCGGGGCTCTCCTTGACGACGGTGGAGACCACGACGTACGAGGTGACGGGGATGCCCAGCTCGGTGAGGGCCGCGACCTTGGCGCTCTCCTGGGACTGGCTGAACTCCTCGGCGTTCTCCTGCGTCGACTCCTCCTCGGTCTTGCCGTCCGGGTAGAGGGTGTCGTGCGGCACGACGACGCTGTCGTGGCCCAGCCATCCGGAGACGGCCTCGACGAGGTTCATGCTGTAGTCGGCACCGGTCACCCGGACCGTCGTCATGTTGAGGTTGCCGGACGTCTTGTACGTCTTGTGGCCGGTGATCCGCAGGACGGGCTCGCCCTCGACGTCGCCGAGGGTGTTCACGGTGGGGCCGGGGGACATCTCCGAGTAGGGCACTTTGATCAGCACGCCTGCGCAGAGCAGCGCGATCAGGATCAACGTGGAGGCGAGCATCGTCGCGGTGCGGCGTGGCATGGAACGACAGTACGGGAAGGGTCTGTCAGTGCACCGTCGGGGCCGGTCCGTACGGGCCCGGGAGCGGGTGCGCCGAGGAGGGCGAAGTCGGGCTCAGGTGTTCGATATCTGCTCGACCGGCTCGGAACCGGAGTGCGACTTCTCCATGGCTTCACGGAACCGCGCGTATCCGGCGAGTTCGGTGACGTCACCGGCCGTGCGGTTGCGGGCGGCCCAGCCTCCCCATATCGCCGCGCCGAACGCGGCGAAAAGCGGAATCAACAACCAGGCGAGCGCTGCCATGCCGACCTCCCTACCCCCTGAGCGGTCATAACTGACCGATCAGCAGATTAACCATCTGGAAAAACAACGCTCGTGGCAGGGGTGCGGTTACGCAAATCGGGGCAGATGACCGCCGTTCCGGTTTGCGGTCAGCAGGCTCCGACCCACTCCTCCGTACCGTCCGAGAAACGCTGGTGCTTCCAGATCGGAACCTCGTGCTTGAGGTCGTCGATGAGCTTGCGGCAGGCCGCGAAGGCCTCCGCGCGGTGGGGGCAGGAGACCGCCACGACCACGGCGAGATCACCCACCCGCAGTTCACCCACCCGGTGGACGGCGGCCAGCGCCCGCACCGGGAAGTCGGCGACCACCTTCTCCGCCACCCGGCGCAGCTCCTCGGGGGCCGAGGGGTGGCACGAATAGCCGAGGCCGTCGACGTCCTGCCCGCCGTCGTGATCGCGCACGGCGCCGACGAAGAGCGTGGTGCCGCCCGCGGCCTCGTCGCCGACCGCCCGGAAGACCTCGTCCACCGACAGCGGCGTGTCACGGATGTCCAGCAGCCGGATCGGGTCCTGCGCCGTCTGCTCGCCGGGGTGGTCGTACGTGAGTGCCATGACCACCATCGTGCCGTACCGCACCGACAACACGGAATTGCCGGTTCACCCGGCGGGCCGCGCCCCGCCTTGGAGCCTCCTACAGCCCTGATCCCCTTCGGGGCGCTCAGATGCGGCGGCGGGCCTTGCGGGCGCGGCGCACCAGCGCCGCGGTGCCGAGGAGGGCGACGGTCGCGCCGGCGGCACCGGCCGCGGTGGCGTCCTTGCGGCCGAGCCGACGGCCCGCGACGGTGTGGCGCCCCTCCACCTCCTCCAGGAGCGCGGCGAGCACCTCCTCGTTGGTCCAGGCCGGGCGCCAGCCCGCGTCGTGCAGCCGGCTCACGCTGACCACCCAGGGGTGCATCGTGTACGCCAGGTCACCCGCGGGCGAGGGGGTCAGGCCGATCCGGTGCAGCCTGGCCGCGGCGCCCAGCGCGACGGCGGAGGGAAGCTCCATCCGGCGCACCCCGCTCAGCTCCTCGACCTCCTCCTGTTCCAGCCAGCCGTCGCAGCCGACCGCGAACTCCCCGTCGATCTTCTCCAGGGCGGCGTACTCCAGCGCCGTGACCAGGTCCTCGACGTGGCAGAACTGCCAGGCGGGCCGGGAACCGGCCACCACGAGCAACCGGGGCGACTCGAAGTAGCGCGTCAGCGCCGTGTCCGTGCCGCCGACGAGCACGGCGGGGCGCACGACGGTGACCTGCAGTCCGGGGTGGGCGCGCGGCGCGCGGCGGCCGAGCCGTTCGATCTCCAGGAGGTCGCCGACGCCGGTGGCCTCGGCGGTGGCCCGCAGCTCGGCGTCCTCGGCGAGCGGGAGGTCGTTGTCCGGCAGCGCGCCGTAGACCATCGCGGAGGTGCACAGGACGACGCGGTGGACACCGGCGGCCGCGGCGGCGGTCAGCACGGTCTGGGTGCCACGCACGTTGTAGGCGGTGCGCGCGACGGGGTCGGTCTCCAGATCGAGGTCGAGCGCCAGGTGGACCACGACGTCCACGCCGCGCAGCTTCTCGGCGATGACGGGGTCGCGGACGTCGAGGAGGTGCCAGGTCGCGTCGGCGACCTCTCCCCGGCGCTCGTCGATGGCGATGACCTGCTTGATCTCCTCGGACGCCGCGAGACGTGCGGTGAGCAGCTCGCCGACGCCCTTCGCGGCTCCGGTGACGGCCACGACCGGGCCGCGGCTTCTGGGGCGGCCGGGGACGGACTTCTTCTCGGGTGACGGGTCGGCCAGGTTTCGCGCTGCGCGAACCTGCGGATCTGGGGAACTCACCGGGCGTCTCCAGCGGTTGTCTTCAGTACGTACCCGCGTGACACGCACGTACCAGGTGGCGTCCATCCTGCCGCAGGGCCGGAGCAGGCGGAGCACTGAGGCCCCGAGCGGACTTGGTGTCTACGCTGGATGGTGATGTCGGGCAGTCGCCGTCGGTTTCCACCGGCGGCCCTACGAGCCGAGGAAACCCGTGAGTGACACCCCATTCGGATTCGGCCTTCCGCCGGAGGAGCCGGACGACGGCGACCAGGGCAAGAAGAACGACCCCACCGGAGGTGGGCAGGGTTCGGGCGGTCCGGCGAACCCATTCGGCTTCGGCCCCGGCGCGGGCGGTGACAACCCCTTCGCCGCCATGTTCGGCTCGATGAACCCGAACGACCTGGGCGCCGCCTTCCAGCAGCTCGGCCAGATGCTGAGCTACGAGGGCGGTCCCGTCAACTGGGACATGGCCAAGCAGATCGCCCGCCAGACGGTGTCGCAGGGCACGTCGGACGGCTCCAAGGACGCGAGCGTGAGCCCGGCCGAGCGGACGGCGGTCGACGAGGCGCTGCGCCTGGCCGACCTCTGGCTGGACGGCGTGACGTCGCTGCCCTCCGGTTCGGTGTCCAGCGTGGCGTGGAGCCGCGCGGAGTGGGTGGAGGCGACGCTCCCGGCCTGGCAGCAGCTGGTCGACCCGGTCGCCGAGCGCGTGGGCCTGGCCATGGGCGATGTGCTGCCCGAGGAGATGCAGGCGATGGCGGGCCCGCTGATCGGCATGATGCGGTCGATGGGCGGCGCGATGTTCGGTCAGCAGATCGGGCAGGCCGTCGGCGTGCTGGCGGGCGAGGTGGTCGGCTCGACCGACATCGGGCTGCCACTGGGCCCGGCGGGCCGGGCCGCACTCCTCCCGCTGAACGTGGAGCGGTTCGGCAAGGACCTGAGCGTCCCGCAGGACGAGGTGCGGCTGTACCTGGCCCTGCGCGAGGCCGCCCACCAGCGTCTCTTCGCCCATGTGCCGTGGCTCCGCTCGCACCTCTTCGGTGCCGTCGAGGGCTACGCGCGCGGCATCAAGGTGGACACCAGCAAGCTGGAGGACGTGGTCGGCCAGTTCGACCCCTCGCAGCCCGAGCAGCTGCAGGAGGCCCTCCAGCAGGGCATGTTCCAGCCCGAGGAGACCCCGGAGCAGAAGGCGGCCCTGGCCCGCCTGGAGACGGCCCTCGCGCTGGTCGAGGGCTGGGTGGACGCCGTGGTGCACGCGGCCGCGAAGTCCCGTCTGACCTCGTCCGACGCGCTGCGCGAGACGATGCGCAGGCGGCGCGCGTCCGGTGGCCCCGCCGAGCAGACGTTCGCCACGCTGATCGGTCTCCAGCTGCGTCCGCGCCGGCTGCGTGACGCCTCGCGGCTGTGGGCCTCGCTCACGGACGCCCGCGGTCTTGAGGGGCGCGACGCCCTGTGGGAGCACCCCGACATGCTCCCGACCGCTCACGACCTGGACGATCCGGACGGTTTCGTCCACCACGAGCAGCTGGACTTCTCCGAGCTGGACAAGATGCTCGGCGAGGCGGCGAACGGCCCGCGGAAGCCCGCGCCCGGGGCGGAGGCCGCGGACGACGGCGACGCCGAGGAGAGCGGCGAGACCGAGGACAACGGCAAGGACGACACCGACAAGTGAGCCTGCACGATGACGCCGTCCTCGTACTGAAGGGTTACGGGGCGGGGGCCGGCCCCGCCCAGGAGGAGCTGCGCGACAGGTACCTGGAGCACCTGGCGCACCACCCGGACGGCATGTGGAAGTCCTGCGAGGCCGGGCATCTGACGGCCAGCGCCCTGGTCGTGGACCCGGAGCGCGGCCGGGTCCTGCTCACTCTGCACCGGAAGCTGCGGATGTGGCTGCAGATGGGCGGCCACTGCGAGCCCGGTGACACCACGCTGGCGGCCGCCGCGCTGCGGGAGGCGACGGAGGAGTCCGGTATCGCCGGACTGAGCCTGCTGGCGGGCGGCCCGGTGGTCCTGGACCGGCACCGGATTCCCGCGCCGTGCCACTGGCACCTGGACGTCCAGTACGCGGCCCTGGCGCCTTCGGGCGCGACGGAGAGCATCAGCGACGAGTCCCTCGACCTGCGCTGGTTCACTTACGCCGAGGCGGCCGAGATCGCCGACGCCTCGGTGATCCGGCTGGTGGAGCGTACGCGCGCGGCGCTCGACGGCGGCCGGTAGCCCGCCCGTACGACCACAGCGGTGAGGGGCGGCCTCCGGGAGGCCGCCCCTCACCGTCGCTGTGCGGATCAGTTCCAGGCGTTGTTCTGGTTCTGTCCGTGCGCGCCGTGCTGGCCCATGCCGTACTGGGCGGCGAGACCCTGTCCGATCTGGGCGTTCTGCGGCGGCATCAGCTCGCTCGGCTGCACCAGAGCGAAGCCCTGCCCGAGGAAGCTGAGCTCCCAGCCCTCGCCGGTGTTGCCGCGCCGGCGGAAGACGCCCGAGGAGTGCGTCTGGGCCTGCATCTGCACCCGCAGCGAAGTCGACCAGGCGACGATCGCGTCGGCGTCGGCGCTGACGTACTTGTCGGGCGTGACCTGCATCATCAGCGGCTGGCCGGAGGTCATCAGCGCGACCTTGCCGGTGCCGGAGATGTTGAGCTGGTACTTGCCGGTGCCGGAGATCCCGTACTGGCTGTCCACGGCGATGGCCTCGGTGTGCAGCGCGGAGTCGAGGGCCAGGACGTAGGAGCTGTCCACGGTCAGGCCGTCCCGGTCGACGTCCACGACGTGGATGTACTGCGCCAGGTTGGCCAGGTAGACGGTGCCCTGCCCGGAGCAGCGCATCAGGTCCAGGCCCTCACCGGTGTGGGCGCGGGAACGGCGCTGGGAGTTCGACTGGTACTCACCGTCGAACTCCATCAGTCCCTGGTAGGCGACCATCGCGCCCTTGCGGGCGAGGACGTCGTCGTGGCCGGCCAGCGCGACCCGCAGGAGCTGCGGGTTCTGGATGGTGTAGCGCTCCTGGGACTGCTGTTCCGTGAGGCCGAAAAGCGAACTCTGCATGATGTGTTCTTCCTCCCCGTCAGTGCCGGACGCGCAGCCGGTCGGTGCTGTCCTCGCTCGGCTGGACGACGACGATCCCCTGGCCGGAGAAGGCCATCTGGAACGCCTCCCCGCTGCCCCGCCCGATGAGGGAGGACGCCTTGAAGCTGCGCTTGCCCTTCACCTTGAGGTTCGGGGACCAGGCGACCAGCGCGTCCGGGTCGACGTACGTCTCGTCCTCGCCGCGACCGCAGTCGACGACGATCGGCGTGCCGCGCGAGGTGATCGCGACCCAGCCGGTCCCGGAGATGCAGACGTTCCAGAGACCCTGGCCGGCGAACTTGGCCAGGCCCTTGACCCGCTCGACGCCCCAGGTGAGGTGGCTGTCGAAGGCGAGGACGTTGGTGCCGTTGACCGAGAGGGAGTCGTTGTTGAGGTTGATGACGACGACATCGGCGCCGTAGTCGGCGAGGTAGAGCAGTCCGTCGCCGGTGCACTTCATCAGGGGCGCGCCCTCACCGGTGATCCACTGCGAGGCGATCTGGCGGACGGCGGGCGGGTTGGGCTCGTACTGGATGAAGCCCTCGTACGCGACCATCGATCCGATGCGCGCGTAGAGGTCCTGGCCGGTCGCCATGGCGACCTTCAGCATGGAATGGCCGTGGTTCTCCATCCGTGCCGTGACGGGGGTCGGGGCGTAGCCCGCGAGTTGCTGGTTCATGACGGGCTCCCTCAGACCTCGTAGGGCTGGACGACGATGAAGTTGCCGGGTGCGCCCCGGAACTGGAGGTTCACGGTTTCGCCGCTGTGACCGGGGTACGCGTTGCGGCGCAGCCGGACCTGGCTGGAAATGATCACCTGGGACGCGGACGACCACGCGACCACGGCGTTGCAGTCGGCGAAGGTGGTCGGGGTGACAGGCAGGACGACCGGGACGCCGTGGGTCTTGACCACGATGGTGCCGGTGCCCTGGAACTGCATGGTGAACAGGGCACCGCCGGGGATGCCGTGGCCCTCGATCCGGCGCACCTCGTACTGGAGCGACTCGTCGAAGGCGAGCACGTTCTCCGCGGAGACGCAGATGCCGTCGCCTTGGAGTTCGATGGCGTGCAGATGGGAGCCCTCCTCGGCGAGGAAGACCTGCCCGCGGCCGGTGCAGCGCATCAGCTGCATCTCCTGGCCGGTGGCGTTGCCCACCACACGGCCGGCGAAACCCGCGCCCTTGTAGCCGAAGTCGACCTTGCCCTGGTACATCACCATGCTGCCCTGCCGGGCCAGCACGCCCGTACCGCCCATGGTGAGGTCGACGCGCATGAGCTGCCGGTTCTGCGGGGTCCAGCGCTGGCCGGTCGCGGTCTCCTTGTACGGCTGGAGCGCGGCCTGCAGCCCGGCGCCGGCGGCCTGCGGGGCGCCGGCGGGCATGCCCTGCCCGCCCGGCGGCATGCCGGGAGGCTGCTGGCCGTACGGAGACGGCGGCTGCTGTCCGTAGGGCGCGGGCGCCTGCCCCGGGACCTGCCCGAACTGCGGCTGCTGGGGCTGGTGGGGCTGCTGCCCGAACTGCGGGGGCTGGCCGGGCTGCCCGTACGGGGCCGGTGCGGGCGGCGGGGGCACGGTGCCGCCGGGCGGGGCCATCGGGGCGGCGATCGTCGGCGCGGCGTGCATCTGCTGCTGCGGCGCGGGCACCGGGGCGGGAGGGGGCGGAGACCCGAAGGACGGCGCGGGCTGCGGGACCTGGGGCGTCTGCGGCACGGCCGGCCCGCCGAACGACGGGGCCGGGGCGGCCTGGGCGGGCGGGGCGAACGACGGTGCGGCAGCCTGCGGCGGGGCGGCGGCCGGCGTTTCCTCGGCGACCTCGCCGCCGAAGTTCTTCAGCAGCGCCTCCAGACCGCCGTCGAAGCCCTGGCCCACCGCGGCGAAACGCCAGACGTCCTTGAGGTAGAAGTCGCCCAGCATGACCGCGCGCTCGGTGCTGAACTCCGTGCCGTTGAACGCGTACCTGACGACTTCCTCGCCGCCCGCCACGATCCTGATGTAGCCGGGCCCGACCTGCGACATCTGTCCGGCGCCGTCCACCGTCGCGGTGAACGAGAGCTTGTGGATGTTCGCCGGAATGCGATCCAGGGTGACGCGGAACGACTCGGTGTCACCTGCCTGGGCGCCGAGGAGCTGAATGGACTCCTCGGGAGATTTCGGCTGATTGAAGAAGATGAAATACCGGTCGTCGGAGAGCTTCTCATCGGCATCGAGACCGAAGCAGCTGATGTCAAAGCTCAGCCCCGGGCCGGCGATCTGCACCCCTACGTACAGGTCCGTCCCCGGCGTGAGATCACTGATCTTGGCCTTGTGGCCGCGTTGGAATTCCCTGGCCATACGTAACGACCGTCCCCCATCCGGAAGGTGAATGCGTCGCGTCAGGCTATCCGCAAACTCCGGCATGGGGTGAAGCCGGTACAGACCCGGTACAGAAACACCAGCCGCTGCTCACCCGGCGCCACCACGTGTCACTCGCCGCGCGCGGCCGGCAGGTGCGGCAGCCTGGCGGCCGCCACCACCCCTTCCAGATAACCGCGGGCCCGCTCGGTACGGGGGTAGGCGTCCAGCAGCCGCCAGAACCGCGGCCCGTGCCCGGGCACCAGGAGATGCGCCAGCTCGTGGACGAGTACGTAGTCCACCACGTACTCGGGCATGCCCTGCAGCCGGTGCGAGAGCCGGATGCTGCCCTCGGCCGGGGTGCATGAGCCCCACCGGGTGTTCTGGTTGGTCACCCACCGCACCGAGGCGGGCCTCGCCCGGCCCTCGAAGTACTGGGCGGACAGGCGCTCCGCCCGCTCGGCGAGTTCGGTGTCACCGGGGACGTGCCTGTTCTCCTGGGCGGCGAGCTTGTCGAGCATCACACTCACCCAGCGCCGCTCCTCGACCTCGGACATCCGGGCGGGGATCAGCACGATGGTGCGGTCGCCCTCGCGGTAGGCGGAGACCGTTCTGCTGCGGCGGGCGCTCCTGCGGACCTCGACCGCGCTCGTCTCCGAGGCGCGGCGGGCAGGGTCCGCACCGCGGCGGCGGGATCCGGCGCCGGGCGCGACAGGCTCCCCGGCGAAGCCGGGCGACGGGTCGGCGGGCACGCCACGACGTTACCCGCTGTGCGTACGGGAAGTCCCGCCTCCGGAACGGTTCTCCATGATCGGCTCCATGTCTTGCACCATTTGAACGACTAATGCTCACACCTGTGGATAACTTTCCGCACGCCTCACCCGCCCGCTGCATTCTGGCGAAGGAACTCGCACAGCAGTCACAGCCACACAGACCGGGGGGAAGCCGTGCATCCGATGTTGAAGCCCGCACTGCGCCGCGCATGGCGGGGTGGGGACACCGTGCAATTCGGAGTGACGCCCGCACATGCGGTGAAGGTCGGCCCGATGGATATCGCGACGGGTTGTTTCCTGGAACTGCTCGACGGCACCAGAGGCATGCCCCTGCTGCGCGAGGAGGCCAGGGCCCTGGACCTGAGCGAGCGCCATGTGGACGCGCTGGTGATGCGGTTGATGGACGCCGGACTGGTCGATGACGTACGGGCGGGCGGCCCCGAGGCCGACGCGTTGCGCAACCGGGCGGACGCCCTGGAGCGTCACCGCCCCGACCTGGCGTCGCTCTCCGTCGTGCATCCCGAGCCCGGCGGAGGGACGCGCAGACTCGCGGCCCGGCACTCGATGCGTGTGCAGGTCCGGGGCGCCGGGCGGGTCGGGGCGGCCGTCGCGGCGGTGCTCTCCGGAGCCGGGGTGGGGCGGGTCGAGGTGCTGGACGGCGGATGTACGGAGCCGGGTGATGTGGCGCCGGGCGGGCTGCCCGCCTCCGCCGTCGGGGAGCGCAGGGACATGGCGGCCCGGCAACTGGTCCGCCGCTCCGCCCCCGGCCCGGGACCACGCGCGCCCGGGGCGGCGGGCGACGGCCCGGCCGGGCGGGAGCCGGGACTGTCACTGATCGTGGTCGCCCCGCGCGACGGCTTCTCCGGGTACGTCCCCGATCCGGGCACCGCCGAGCCGTGGATCTCCTCGGGCACCCCCCATCTGTACGCGGGCGTGCTGGAGGCCACCGGGTTCGTCGGGCCCCTGGTCCTGCCCGGGGGCACGGCCTGCGCCGGCTGCCTGCATCTGAACCGGAGGGACCGGGACCCACAGTGGCCGCGGATGCTGGCCCAGTGGCAGTCCGGGCGTCGCGGTGCCGTGCAGGCGTGCGACCTGAGCCTGGCGACGGCGGTGGCGGGTCTCGCGGCGGCGCACGCGCTGGCCTTCCTCGACGGCGAACTGCCCGCGAGCACCGGCGCCCGGTGGGAAGCGGCGCTGCCGCTGTTGGACTGGAGGTCGGAGCGGATCGGGGCCCACCTCGACTGTCCCTGTGGGGCCGCCGGTCACACTGAGGGGGTCCGTGCCTCAGGGGCCGGCGCGGCGCACGACACAATGGCAGGGTAACCGCCGCACGCAGCGCGGCAGTCTGGGAATTGGAGGGGCATATGTCTGATCTTCCCCGGAAGGCGGTCACCCGTACCGCCAAGCTGGCCGCGCTGCCTTTGGGGTTCGCCGGCCGTGCCACGTGGGGACTGGGCAAGCGCATCGGCGGGAAGTCCGCGGAGCTGGTGGCGCGTGAGGTGCAGCAGCGCACCGCCGACCAGCTCTTCAAGGTCCTCGGGGAGCTGAAGGGCGGGGCGATGAAGCTCGGTCAGGCCCTGTCCGTCTTCGAGTCCGCGCTGCCCGAGGAGGTTGCGGGCCCCTACCGCGCGGCCCTCACCAAACTTCAGGAGGCCGCTCCGCCCATGCCGAGCGGCACGGTGCACGCGGTGTTGGCGGAGCGGCTCGGCGATGACTGGCGGGAATTGTTCCTGACGTTCGACGACAAGCCGTCGGCCGCCGCGTCGATCGGCCAGGTGCACCGGGCCGTGTGGCACGACGGCCGGGACGTGGCCGTGAAAGTGCAGTACCCGGGGGCGGGCGAGGCGCTGCTCTCGGACCTGACCCAGCTCAGCCGGTTCGCCCGGCTGCTGGGCCCGCTGGTTCCTGGCATGGACATCAAGCCGCTCATCGCGGAACTGCGCGACCGGGTGTCCGAGGAGCTGGACTACGAGCAGGAGGCGCGGTCCCAGCGGGAGCACGCCGAGGAGTTCGCGGACGATCCCGACGTCGTGGTCCCCGGGGTGGTCCACCAGTCCGCGCAGGTGCTGGTCACCGAATGGATCGACGGTGTCCCGCTGGCCGATGTGATCGCCGACGGGACGGCCGAGCAGCGCGATCGCGCCGGCCAGTTGCTCGCCAGGTTCCTCTTCTCGGGCCCGGCGCGCACGGGCCTGCTGCACGCCGACCCGCACCCGGGCAACTTCCGGCTGCTGCCGCCGGCACCGGAGTCGGAGTCGGACGAGCCCGGCGAGGTTGCGGACGTGGCCCGATGGCGGCTGGGCGTGCTCGACTTCGGGACGGTGGACCGGTTGCCGGGCGGGCTGCCGCAGACCATCGGGAACGCGTTGCGGCTGACGCTGCGGGGCGACGCCCACGCCGTGTACGAGATGCTCCGGGCGGAGGGGTTCGTCAAGGACTCGATCGACCTGGAGCCGGATGCGGTGCTGGACTACCTGCTGCCGATCATCGAGCCGGCCGAGGTGGAGGAGTTCGCCTTCAGCCGGAGCTGGATGCGTCATCAGGCCGCCCGGATAGCCGATCCGCGCTCCCCCGCCCACCAGTTGGGCAAGCAGCTGAACCTGCCGCCCTCCTATCTGCTGATACACCGGGTGACGCTGAGCACCATCGGGGTGCTGTGCCAGCTGGGCGCCACGGTCCGGCTGCGCGACGAACTCGAGTCCTGGCTCCCGGGGTTCCTGCCGCCGGAGGAGCCGGAGGCGCGGGAGACCCTGCCGGAGCAGCAGAGGACCGACGCGGAGGACGCGGCCACCGAGACGGTGGACGCCGGGTAGCCGAGGGCGGACAGCCGGAACGACTCCGGGGCCGGTCCGTCGGACGGACCGGCCCCGAGGTAGGGGTGCTGCTGGTCAATGCCGCTGCGCGGGTCTCTGCCGGCGGGCGAGGACCGCGGGCTTCGGAGCACGGCCTCGGCGAGGCGGGCCCGCCGGGCGCGGAGAGCGGCCGCGCCTGGGTGGAGACTTCCGTGGCCGTCCGGTGGTTCAGTGCATGACGGCCATGGCCAGCGCGCGGCGGGCGCGCATCGAGGCGCGCTCGGCGCGCCGCTGCATCCGCCGGGCGGAGATCAGGCGCACGGCCTGACGGTCCGCGTCGGCTTCGCGCAGGCGGTCGTGCATATGCGCACGGGCCAGGGCTTCTGGGATGAGTTGCATTTCGCGGGTCCTGTTCTGACGCGAGTCGTTCGCGCCGATGATGGTGACGTCTTGGGTCGCGGAGCCGACGGGCTCGGACGTGGGGATGGTCATTGGAGCCTGGTTTCGGGGGTCGCGGGTCAGGGGACGGTCGATGGTTCCGATGCGCTTCATGGGCTTGGGGGTCGTGACCCCCAGGTCGGCGATCACGCCGCGACCGGGTTCTTGCGCGGGCGGCCACGCGGCCGCTTCCTGGCGACGACGACGCCCTGGATGAAGAGCTCACCACCCCAGACACCCCACGGCTCGCGGCGCTCCTTGGCGCCGGCGAGACATGCCTCGACGAGCGGGCAGGTGCGGCAGAGGGACTTGGCGTACTCGACGTCGGCCGGGGACTCGGCGAAGAAGACCTCCGGGTCGTAGGCACGGCAGGGGACGGGTACACCGAGGTTCTCGATGGCGTCGTCGAGCGCGGTGAGCGCGGTGAGGGGGGTCAAGGTGGAGTCCTCCGTGAGGCCGGGCGGGGAGATCGTGTCGGAAGGCGGTACGGACGGGGCGTGCGCTTCGAGTTGCACGGTGGTGGTGTCCTCGTCTGGTCTTTTCCGGCCTGTTGGCCGGGGGCGGCTGGTACCAGGTCCTGCTTGTCCCGAGGCTCCTTCGCGTTGTCTCGTCCGGTGGGACAAAACAAAAGGGCCGCGGATCCCGAGTGGGATTCCGCGGCCCTGAAGGCGCCGGCCTGATACTGGATCAGGCTGGATCACTCCAGGGTTCAGGCCCACGGAAGGCCCACATCGTGTGGTGGTGCATCGTCTGCTCGGTGACGCCGGCTTCCGCTCCCGCACCGACGGCCGCAAAGGCATAGGCCTGGGCCTGTCCCTTCGCTACTGCTGCCACCGGTGCCTGGGTCGGTCGCTCATTGCGCTCCCGCACGGGAAGGCCGGCCAGGGACATCGGGATGACGGCGGAGACGCCGAACACACCGGTGGCGCGCAGGGAGGACTTCGGGGAGCGGGCGAGAAGGCCGAGCGAGCAGGCGGAGACGACCGAGAGATCGGTCATTTTGTTGGTCTCGATGATGCTGATCACTTCAATCGCCTCCTCTCGGCGTCTCGGGGGACCGGCGGGCCGGTCCTGCGTATTCGGATAAGTACAGCACAGAGCCAGGGCTTCGGAGAAGCCGCTGTTTCCGTGGTTAAGAACCTATGGTGATGACTGGGGCGGGCGCAAACTATTTTTTCGACGAGTTTTTCTCACATCTCGTCGGCGGCCTCCGAATCGGCCCCGTACCCGTCTCCACCTGCGCAGATGTCCAGAACGGCCGCACCGAAACGGCCCAGCTTCCGCGCGCCGACGCCGGAGATTCCGGCCAGTTCGCCCTCGGTGCCGGGCACCGCCTCCGCGATGGCCGTCAGCGTCCGGTCGGTGAACACGCAGTAGGCGGGCTGGCCGATCTCCCGGGCGCGGGCCGCCCGCCAGGCGTGGAGCCGTTCGTACAGTGCCTCGTCCATGTCGGACGGGCAGTCGTCGCAGCGCATCAGCTTCATCTCGCCCGCGTCCGTCAGGGTCCTGCCGCAGACCCGGCACCGGGCGGACCCCCGGGTCCTCCGCCGGGCGGCGATCGGCCGCCCGTCGCCCCCGTCGCTGCCCGAGCCGCCCGCGCCGCTCCAGACGCCCGCGCCGCCCGAGTCGGCCACCGTGCTCCGGCCGCCGGGGGCCGTGGAGCCGGGGCGCAGCCCGTTCAGGAAGCGGGTCGGCCTGCGTCCGGGCCGTCCGCCGGGCGACCGGGACAGCGACCACGACAGCGCGAGGTGGAAGCGGGCCCGGGTGACGCCGACGTACAGGAGCCGACGCTCCTCCTCGATCTGCTCCTCCGTCTTGGCGTAGGTGATCGGCATCATGCCCTCGGTCAGCCCGACCAGGAACACCGCGTCCCACTCCAGGCCCTTCGCCGAGTGCAGCGAGGCCAGCGTGACGCCCTGGACCGTGGGGGCGTGCTGGGCGGCGGCCCGCTCGTCGAGCTCGGCGACCAGGTCGGAGAGGGTCGCCCCCGGCTTGGCCCGTTCGAAGTCCTCCGCGAGCCTGACGAGAGCGGCCAGGGACTCCCAGCGGTCGCGCACCGCCCCGGAGCCGGCCGGCGGCTCGCTGCGCCAGCCCTTCGTGGAAAGCACCGCCCGCACCTCGGCGGGCAGTCCCTCCGCGTGGTCCAGGAGGGGGTCGTTGCCCCCCGCCCGGGCCGCGCCGCGCAGGGCGACGCCCGCCTCCCGTACCTCCGCGCGCTCGAAGAACCGCTCGGCGCCCCGGAGCTGGTAGGGCACGCCCGCGTCCGCGAGGGCCTGCTCGTAGACCTCGGACTGGGCGTTGATCCGGTAGAGCACCGCGATCTCCCCGGCCGGGACGCCCGCGGCGATCAGGTCGCGGATGCGGCGAGCAGTGCCTTCGGCCTCGGCGGGCTCGTCCGCGTATTCCACGAAGGCGGGCTCGGGGCCGCTCTCGCGTTGCGAGACCAGGTCGAGCCGGTGCTCGGCGGCCCGGCCGGTGGCCTGGGCGAGCAGCCCGTTGGCCAGGTGGACCACCTGCGGGGTGGAGCGGTAGTCGCGGACGAGCTTGACGACGGTGGCGCCGGGGTGGCGGGTGCGGAAGTTGAGGAGGTGGTCGGGGGTGGCCCCGGCGAAGGAGTAGATCGTCTGGCCGGCGTCGCCGACGACGCAGAGGCTGTCCCGGTCGCCGAGCCAGAGATCGAGGAGCCTCTGCTGGAGCGGGCTCACGTCCTGGTACTCGTCGACCACGAAGTGCTGGTACTGGCGGCGGACGTGGTCGGCGATGTCGTGCCGGTCCTGGAGGATGCCGACGGTCAGGAGCAGCACGTCCTCGAAGTCGATCACCGTGCGCTCGCGCTTCAGCTCCTCGTAGGTCTCGTAGACCTTGGCGACCTCGGCCGGATCGCGCGGGGCGTCCCGCTGGGCCTTGACGACCACGGCCGGGTAGTCGGCCGGGACGGTCTGGGTGAGCTTGGCCCACTCGATCTCGCCCGTGACGTCGCGCAGCTCGTTGCGGTCGAGCCGCAGGCCGCAGCGGGCCGCCGCCTCGGCCACCAGCTGGACCTTGCGCTCAAGCAGCCGGGGCAGTTCGCCGCCGACTGCTTTCGGCCAGAAGTACTGGAGCTGTCGCAGGGCCGCGGAGTGGAACGTCCGCGCCTGCACCCCGCCGGCGCCCAGCTGGCGCAGCCGGCCGCGCATCTCGCCGGCCGCCCGGTTGGTGAAGGTGACGGCCAGCACGCTCGACGGCTGGAGTATCCCCGCGCGCACCCCGTAGGCGATGCGGTGCGTGATGGCCCGCGTCTTGCCCGTACCGGCTCCGGCGAGCACGCACACCGGGCCCCGCAGGGCCGTGGCGACCTCGCGCTGCTCGGGGTCGAGCCCGTCGAGGACGGCGTCCGCGGTGTCCGGGACCCGGGGGAAGAGGGTGGAGTGCGTTGCTGAGGTCACCCCGCAATGCTGCCAGGTCGCACGGGACGGGTGCGGCGGTTGTCCACAGGGGTGAGGTATCCGTCGTACTAATGCGGAGGCGGTCCCGTCCGGGCGGGGGCCTCTCGCGAGTACCGCGCCGTGGGGCCCCGGCGCCGGGAATGGCGGTCGGCCCCCGTACGTTCACCTGACGTGCGGCAGCGCGCGCCCCGGCTCCCGTGTGACACACGAGACGTGACACACGGAACCCTGCCGGGCGTGACGGATCTGCCGGGACCGATGAGACAGAGGAGCGCGAAGACATGCCGGGCACTGTGACGATGTACAGCACCACGTGGTGCGGCTACTGCCGTCGGCTGAAGGGGCAGATGGACCGCGAGGGCATCGCCTACAGCGAGATCAACATCGAGCAGGACCCGGAGTCGGCGGCCTTCGTCGAGAAGGCGAATGGCGGGAACCAGACGGTCCCGACCGTCCTGGTGGTCCCCGCCGGCGGCGGCGAGGACGTCGTCATGACGAACCCGAGCCTGGCCCAGGTGAAGCAGGCCCTCGGGGCCTGATCCCGCCGGGACCCTGTACCCGTCCGCCCTCTCCGGTCAGCGCACCGGAGGGGGCGGCGTGGTTCCGGGCCGCGTCAGCCCGCTGCCCGGACCGGCTTCGGGAGGGGCTTGCCGTACCAGAGCTCGATCAGCCGGGAGGCGATCGAGATGCCGAACGGGGGCAGGATCTCGCCGGACTCGAAGGCGGCGGTCAGCTCCTCGCGGGAGAACCAGCGCGCCTCCTCGATCTCCTCGCCGTCCACGTCGATCTCGTACGTCGTGGCACGCGCCGTGAAGCCCAGCATCAGGCTGGACGGGAACGGCCAGGGCTGGCTGGCGACGTACTCGACCTCACCGACCGTGATGCCCGCCTCCTCGAAGACCTCGCGGGCCACGGACTGCTCGATCGACTCGCCCGGCTCGACGAATCCGGCGAGCGTGGAGAAGCGGCCCTCGGGCCAGTGGACCTGGCGGCCGAGCAGGGCCCGGTCCTGGTCGTCGGTGACGAGCATGATGACCGCCGGGTCGGTGCGCGGGTAGTGCTCGGCACCGCAGGCCGGGCAGCGGCGGATGTGGCCGGCCGCCGCGATGACCGTGCGTTCGCCGCAGCGGGAGCAGAAGCGGTGCAGCCGCTGCCAGTTCTCCAGGGCCACCGCGTGCACCATCAGGCCGGCGTCGCGGGGGCCGAGCAGCAGGCCCGCCTCGCGCAGCCCCGCCGGGCGGGCCGACTGGTCCATGCGGCCGGGCAGTGTGTCCTTCTGGAGGGCGAAGTAGCTGACGCCGTCCGCGTCGGTGCCGAGGAAGTAGCGGTGGGTCTCGGTGACGGGGGCCTCGAAGGCGGGCGTCATCACGAGTTCGGTGCCGTCGTCGGTGTCGTCGATCAGCACCTGGCCCCCGGAGACGACGAAGACCCGGGTCGTCGGGTGGCTCCACGCGGCGGACAGCCATGCCTCGTCGAGGCGGTGGTGCGCCGCGCGGTCGATGCCGCTCGGCGCGGTCAGACCGATGGGCCGGTCTGGGGTGGCGTTGTCGAAGGTGCTCACAGGTGCTTCCTACTCCCCCGGGATGGATCGGGCGTTCAGAAAATCAGCGGAGGGCGGCCGCCAGGTCGCTCCAGAGGTGGGCGGCGGTCTCGACGCCCTTGGACAGCAGGTCCAGTTCGACCTTCTCGTCGGGGGCGTGCCAGCCGTCGGACGGTACGGAGATGCCGAGGAAGAGGACGGGTGCGCCGAGCACGTCCTGAAGGTCGGCGGCGGGGCCGGAGCCCCCTTCGCGGGTGAAGAGGATCTTCTGCCCGAACGCCCGGCCCATGGCCCGGGCCACGGCCTGGAGCGCCGGGTGGTCCAGGGGCGTCAGACAGGGCCGGGTGGCGGGGAGGAAGGTGATCCGGTGGCTGATTCCGGCCGGGATGCGGGCCTCGGCCCAAGCCCGTACGGCCTGCTGGACGTGGTCGGGGTCCTGGCCTGCCACCAGGCGGAAGCTGATCTTGACGCGGGCGGACGAGGGGATGATCGTCTTGCTGCCGGCGCCCTGGTAGCCGCCGCCGATGCCGTTGACCTCGGCGGTCGGGCGGGCCCAGATCCGCTCCAGCGTGGAGTACCCGGCCTCGCCGGAGGCGGCCCGGGACCTCGCGGTGCGCAGCCAGTCGGCCTCGTCGAACGGCAGCTCGGCGAAGAGCGCGCGTTCGGTGTCGGTGAGCTCGGTCACGCCGTCGTAGAAGCCGGGGACCGCGACCCGTCCGTCCGCGTCGTGAAGTGCCGCGACGAGGCGGGCGACCTCGGTCGCGGGGTTGGGCACGGCGCCGCCGAACGAGCCGGAGTGGATGTCCTGGCCCGGTCCGTGCAGCTCGATCTCGCACTCGGCGAGGCCGCGCATCCCGGTGCAGACGGTCGGGGTCGTCT
Organism: Streptomyces sp. NPDC019224; assembly: GCF_040632605.1. NCBI lineage: Bacteria > Bacillati > Actinomycetota > Actinomycetes > Kitasatosporales > Streptomycetaceae > Streptomyces > Streptomyces sp. NPDC019224. The sequence goes on from NZ_JBEYCF010000044.1 coordinate 43,967, forward strand.
CGTTCCACATGCCGGTGTCGGAGACGATCACCACGTCGGCGGCGAGGCGGTCGGCGTGCTGCTCGACCAGGGCGCGGAAGTGCGGGGAGCCGGACTCCTCCTCGCCCTCGACGACCAGCTTGAGGTGGACGGCCGGGGCGGTGCGGCCGGTGGCGGCGAGGTGGGCCCGGACGCCGAGGGTGTGGAAGAACACCTGCCCCTTGTCGTCGGCCGCGCCGCGCCCGTACAGCCGGCCGTCGCGGATCACCGGCTCGAACGGTTCGCTGCTCCAGCCGTCCTCGCGGGCGGCGGGCTGCACGTCGTGGTGTCCGTACACGAGGACCGTGGGGGCCGCCGGGTCGTCGGACGGCCACTCGGCGAAGACGGCGGGTGCCCCGTCCGTCTCCCAGATCTCGGTGACCGGGAAGCCGGTCTCCTTCAGCTTGCCCGTCAGCCACTCGGCGCTGCGCCGTACGTCGCCCTCGTGCTCCGGCTGAGCGGATACGGAGGGGATGCGCAGCCACTCGGCGAGGTCGTCGAGGAAGGCCGCGCGGTGCTGCTCGGTGTACGTGCGGACGGCGCTGTCCGGGGTGTCGCTCATGACCTTCAGCCTATCGGGCTGCGGGAGGTGGCTCGTCCAGGAGGATGCGCTCCAGCTCCGCACGGCCGGGCAGGGAGGCCGGGCGCACGGCCTCGCCGCTGCGCACGAAGAGGAAGGTGGCCGTGACGTCGGCGAGCGGCAGCCCGTGCAGTTCGGCCCACGCCAGCCGGTAGACGGCGAGCTGAAGCGGGTCGGCGGTGTGGGTGCGGCTGGTCTTCCAGTCGACGATCTCGTACGTGTTCCCCGTGCGGTACACCGCGTCGATACGGCCCCGGACGACCCGGCCGGCCAGGGTGATCTGGAACGGCGTCTCCACGCGGTACGGGGTGCGGCGAGCGTACGGGGTGCGCTCGAAGGCATCCTTCAGCTCGGCGAGGTCGCGCTCGTCGGCGATGTCGGCGTCGCTCTCGTCGCCGCCGGGCAGTTCCTCGGGGCCGAGCATGGGCAGCGGCAGCTCCTCGAAGCGGGACTCCACCCAGGCGTGGAAGCGGGTGCCCCGGCGGGCGGCCGGCTGCGGCGGGCGGGGCATGGGCCGGGCCAGCTCCCGGGCGAAGGCGTCGGGGTCGTCGGCGAGGCGCAGCAGCTGGGTGGCGGAGAGCGAGGCGGGGACGAGCACCTCGCGCACGGTGGCGCGGGCCCGGCGCAGTTCCCCGGCGAGGGCGTCCAGATCCCGGTCCCAGGAGGCGAGCGTGCGGACCTCCTCGGGGGTGAGGCGGGCCGGGGCGCGGGGGGTCGGGATGTGCGGGGCGTGCGCCGCTTCGCCGTCGGCCGGGAACGACGCCTCGGCCAGCAGCTCGAGCACCGTGTCCGCGGCTGCCCTGCGGCGGGCCAGGGCGGTCTCGTCCAGCGGGAGCGGCCAGGCGTGGTCGGCGGACGCCCCGGCCAGGGACGGGTTCTCGTCGGTCTCCTGTGGTGCGTCCGCCCACACCTCGATCTCGCCGTACCCGGCGGCGCAGTGCTCGTACAGCGCGTGCAGGAAGGGGGACGGGCCGCGCGGCTTCTTCTGGCTGGGGCCCCACCAGTGGCCGGAGCCGAGCAGCAGCGTGCGGGGACGGGTGAAGGTGACGTAGCCGAGGCGCAGTTCCTCCGTGTGCTGGTGCTCCTTCATCTCCTCCTTGAAGCCCTTGAGGCCCTTGGCGTCGTAGGTGGTCAGGGCGGGCAGGGTGGCCGTGTCGCCGCGCAGGGCGTGCGGGAGGACCTTGGCCTGGGAGGTCCAGGCGTCCCGGGACTGACCGCTGGGGAACTGGCCGGTGACCAGTCCGGGCACGGCGACCACGTCCCACTCCAGGCCCTTGGACTTGTGGGCGGTGAGGACCTTGACGGTGTTCTCGCCGCCGGGCAGCGCGTTGTCCAGGCCCTTCTCGTACTGGACGGCGGTGCGCAGGAAGCCGAGGAAGGCGAGGAGGGTGGCCTCGCCGTCGACGGCGGCGAAGCGGGCGGCGACGTCGAGGAAGTTGCCCAGGGTCTCGCGGCGGCGGGCGGCCAGGGCCTGCGGGGACGCGGAGAGCTCGACCTCCAGGCCGGTGGTGGCCAGGACCCGGTGGAGGACGTCCATCAGGGGGTCGGCGAGCGAGCGGCGCAGGTCGCGCAGTTCGGCGGCGAGGCGGGCGAAGCGGATGCGGGCCTCGGCGGAGAACGGAAGCCGGTCGTCCTCCTCGCCGCCCGCGTCCAGGAAGGTGTCCAGGGCGTCGGCCAGCGAGATCACCTCGGCCGGGTCCACTCCCTCGACGGCCTCGGCGAGCCGGCGGTCGGGGTCGAAGTCCTCGTCGTCGCCGTGGGCGGCGCGGTGGACGAGGAGGCGGGCCCGGCGGCCGAGCAGGGCCAGGTCGCGGGGGCCGATCCGCCAGCGGGGGCCGGTGAGCAGGCGGACCAGGGCGGCGTTGGCCCCGGGGTCCTGGAGGACTTCGCAGACGGCGACGAGGTCGGCGACCTCGGGGAGGTGGAGCAGCCCGGAGAGGCCGACGACCTCGACCGGGATGTCGCGGGCGACCAGCGCGGCCTGGATCTCCGGGAAGTCACCGGCGGTGCGGCACAGGACGGCGATCTCGCCGGGCGCCTTGCCGGTGCGCACGAGATGGGCGATGGAGTCCGCGAGCCAGGCGATCTCCTCGGTGTGGGTGGACAGCAGGGCGCAGCGGACGAGGCCGTCGCGCTCGGCGCCGGGGGCGGGGCGCAGCGCCTCGACTCCCTCGTGCATGGCGCGCAGGGGCGCGGCGAGTCCGTTGGCGAGGTGGAGGAGGCGGCCGCCGCTGCGGCGGTTCTCGCTGAGGGAGTAGCGGGTGGCGGGGGTGCCGTCGGCATGCGGGAAGTGGCTCGGGAAGTCGTCGAGGTTGGCGACGGAGGCGCCGCGCCAGCCGTAGATGGCCTGGCAGGGGTCGCCGACCGCCGTGACGGCGTGCCCGGTCGGGGCGGTGTCGGGGCCGCTGCCGAAGAGGGCGGAGAGCAGGAGGCGCTGGGCGACGGAGGTGTCCTGGTACTCGTCGAGCAGGACGACCCGGTACTCGTCGCGCAGGATGGCGCCGACCTCGGGGCGGGTGAGGGCCAGCTCGGCGGAGAGGGCGATCTGGTCGCCGAAGTCGAGGAGGTCGCGGCTCCGCTTCGCCTCGCGGTAGCGCCGGGTGAGCGAGAGCAGTGCGCGGCGGGCCTCGGCGGTCTCGGGGATCTTGCGCAGTTCGGCGTTGCTGAGCTTGGCGGTCTCCAGCGTGCGGAGCAGTTCGGTGTCGTACGCGTCGAGCTGTTCGGGGCGTACGAGGTGTTCGGCCAGCTCGGCGTCGAGGGCCAGCAGGTCGCTGACGAGGGTGGGGAAGGACCTGGTCAGGGCCGGGTAGGGGCCGGGGGCCTCACGCAGCACGCGGGCGGCGAGCTGGTAGCGGGTGGCGTCGGCGAGGAGGCGGGTCGCCGGTTCGAGACCGATGCGCAGCCCGTGCTCGGTCAGCAGCCGTCCGGCGAAGGCGTGGTACGTGGAGATGCTGGGCTCGCCCGGGGGGTTGTCCGGGTCGATCACGTCCGGGTCGGTGACACCGGCGGCGACGAGCGCCCTGCGGACGCGCTCGGCCAGCTCGCCGGCCGCCTTGTTGGTGAAGGTGAGCCCGAGGACCTGCTCGGGGGCGACCTGGCCGGTGCCGACCAGCCACACCACGCGGGCGGCCATCACCGTGGTCTTCCCCGAGCCGGCTCCGGCCACGATCACCTGCGGGGCGGGCGGCGCGGTGATGCAGGCCGTCTGCTCCGGGGTGAAGGGGATCCCGAGGAGCTCCTTGAGCTGCTCGGGATCGGTGAGGCGCGGGGACACTCACAGAGGCTAACCGGCGCCACCGACAACCCACGACGTCGCGGCTCCCGGATCCGTCTCCGCCTCCCGGTGGCGCGCGTCACACCCGGCCGGGTCTAAATTATCCGCTTGTCGCACCAACAGCCTTACGAGGACGGTCATATGAGCGCCGACGCACCCGCCCCTGACGACACCGAGCTCAGGAAGCGCATCGACACGACGAGGGCGCACCCCGCGCGGGTCTACGACGTCTTCCTCGGCGGCAAGGACAACTACCCGGCCGACCGCGAGGCCGCCGCCATGGCGCTGGCCGCCAATCCGCGCGGTTACCTCACCGTGCGGCACAACCGGGACTTCGTGCGGCGCGCGGTCACCCTCGCGGCGAACGAGGGCATCCGGCAGTTCCTGGACATCGGCACCGGCCTGCCGACCCAGCAGAACGTGCACCAGATCGCCCAGGCCGTCGCGCCCGAGTCGCGCGTGGTCTACGTCGACAACGACCCGGTGGTCCTCGTGCACGCCCAGGCCCTGCTCACCAGCGGTCCCCAGGGCCGTACCGACTACATCGAGGCGGACCTGCGGGAACCGGACCGGATCCTGGAGGCCGCCCGCCGCACCCTCGGCTTCGACCGCCCGGTCGCCCTCGTCCTCGCGGCCGTGACCCACTTCCTCGAGGACGGGACGGCCTACCCCGTGGTGAAGCAGCTCGTGGACGCCCTTGCTCCTGGCAGCGTCCTCGTCCTGAGCAATGTCAGCTCGGACCTCAACCCGGAGCAGGTCGACAGCATCACGAAGGGCTTCAAGGAACGCGGCTTCGCCATGGTGCGCCGCTCGTACGCCCAGATGGAACGCTTCGTCACCGGCAACGGCCTGGAACTGCTCGAACCCGGCATCGTCCCCGTGCACCGCTGGCGTCCCGAGCGGGTCGTCGACCTGCCGGAGGCCGGGGACCCCGACCCCGAGTTCGTGGCGGGCCTGGACGAGCTGGACCGTACGCGCTACCAGGACATCAACGACGTCACCGACGCGGACGTCAGCGTCTACGGCCTGGTGGCCCGAAAGCGCTGACCCGCCGTCCTATTCCAGGACGTGCCGTCCCTCCGGCTGTGCGCTGCACGACGCCCTGAAGGCGCAGTGTCCGCAGTGCTGACCGGTCGTGGGGGTGAACCGCTCGTCCAGGACGCGGCCCGCGGCGGTCGCCAGCAGGTCGGAGACCCACGCGGAGTCCGGCGGCGCCTGCGCCTGCACCTTGGGCGCGGCGTCACCGCCCTCCTTCTGGGGAGCGGCCTGGCGCAGCTGTACGAGTTCGGCGCCGCCCGGCTCGGGCCGCGTACCGCCGAAGACGTCGTCGACCGCCCCTTCCCGTACCGCCAGCTGGTAAACGGCGAGCTGGGGGTGGCGGGCCACCTCGTCCTTCGTCGGGGCCTGCTTGCCGGTCTTGAAGTCGACGACATAGGCCCGGCCCTCGGCGTCCCGCTCGACGCGGTCCATGGAGCCCCGGATGCGTACCTCGTACTCCCCCGCCTCCAGCGTCACGTCGAAGTCGTGCTCGCCGGCGACGGGCGTGCGGCCGGCCCGGTCCATGACGTGCCAGCGCAGGAAGCGGTCGAGGGCGGCGCGCGCCTGCTCCTTCTCCTGGTGCGACTTCCAGGGGGCGTCGAAGACCAGCCCGTCCCAGACCGAGTCGAGCCGTTCCATGAGCACGGCCAGATCGGCGGGCGTACGGCCGGAGGCCACCTCGTCGGCCAGGACGTGGACGACGTTGCCGAAGCCCTGGGCGGCGGTCGCGGGCGCGTCGGCCTTCACCTCGCGGCCCAGGAACCACTGGAGCGCGCAGGTGTTGGCGAGCTGGTCGAGCGCGCTGCCGGAGAGGGTGACGGGCTGGTCCCGGTCGCGCAGCGGTACGGCCGAGCGGGTCGGCTCGTACAGGCCCCACCAGCGGTACGGATGGGCGGCGGGCACGAGCGGCCGGTCCTCCTCGTCGGTGAGCGCCGCCAGCCGGGCGAGGCGGCGGGCGGCCTCCTCGCGCAGGGAGTCCGATGCGGCGGGGTCGACGGTGGTGGCGCGCAGCTCGGCGACGAGCGCGGCGACGGACAGCGGGCGGCGCGGGCGGCCGGTGACGTCCCGGGGTTCGACGCCCAGCTCGGAGAGGAAGCGGGAGGGCTGGTCGCCGTCGTCGGCGGGGGCCTTGACCGCGGTGACGACCAGGCGCTCCCGGGCGCGGGTCGCCGCCACGTAGAACAGCCGCCGCTCCTCCGCGAGGAGGGCGCCGGGGGTGAGGGGTTCGGCGAGGCCGTCGCGGCCGATCCGGTCCGCTTCGAGGAGCGAGCCGCGGCGGCGCAGGTCCGGCCAGAGTCCTTCCTGCACGCTCGCGACGACGACCATCCGCCATTCCAGGCCCTTGGACCGGTGGGCGGTCATCAGCCGCACGGCGTCGGGCCGCACCGCGCGCCGGGAGAGGGTGTCGGCCGCGATGTCCTGGGCGTCGACCTCCTCCAGGAAGTTGAGCGCGCCCCGGCCGCCGGTGCGTTCCTCGGCGCGGGCGGCGGTGTCGAACAGGGCGCAGACCGCGTCGAGGTCCCGGTCCGCGTTGCGCCCGGCGGCTCCCCCGCGCAGGGCCGCGCGCTCCAGCCGGTCCGGCCAGGGGGTGCCGGACCACAGCGCCCACAGGGCCTCCTCGGCGGTGCCGCCGGCTTCCAGCAGCTCGCGCGCCGTACGCAGCAGCGCGCCCAGGCGCTGGGCGCCCCGGGCGTACGACGGGTCGTGTGTCACCAGCCGCTCGGGCTCGGCGAGCGCGCGGGCCAGCAGCTCGCCGGAGGGGGCGGGCACCCGGCTGCCGGCGGCGCGCTCCTCGTCCCGCAGGGCCCGGCCGAGCCGGCGCATATCGGCGGCGTCCATGGCCCCGAGGGGCGAGGCGAGCAGGGCCAGGGCGGTCTCGGTGTCGAGCCAGGGGGCGGGGGCGGCGGGTGCCTCGGCGCCGGTCTCCTCGGGTGTCTCGGGTGTCTCAGGCCTCTCGGGCGCCTCGGATGCCTCGGGTGCCTCAGGCACCTCGGATACCTCAGGCACCTCGGATGCCTCGGCTCCGTCCTTTTCCCCGGAGGCCACCGGGGCCCCGGCGGCCCCGGACGCCCCCTCCCCCGCTCCCCCGCGCAGCGCCGCCGTGGCCACCGCCCGCAGGGCCGTCAGGAGCGGGCCCACCGCCGGTTCGTGGCGCAGGGCCAGGTCGTCGCCGTCGACCTCGAGCGGAACGCCCGCCGAGGTCAGGGCCCGGCGCAGGGCGGGCAGCGTGCGGCCGCCGGCCCGGACGAGCACCGCCATCTCGTGCCACGGCACCCCGTCCTCCAGATGCGCGCGGCGCAGCAGGTCGGCGATGTTGTCCAGCTCCGTGGAGGCGGTCGGGTAGGTGTACGTCTCCACGCTGCCGCCCTCGCGGACCGCGCCCAGTTCGCGGTGGGCGCGGACCTTCGCCGACGGCAGCCGGGTGAGCGGCATCCGCCGGGTGAGCAGCCGGGTGGCGGCGAGCAGCCGGTCGCCGGAGCGGCGCGAGGTGGTGAGGACGCCGACCGGGGCCGGGGCGCCGTCCGCGCGCCGGAACCGCTCGGGGAAGTCGAGGATGCCGTTCACATCGGCGCCCCGGAACGCGTAGATCGACTGGTCCGGGTCACCGAAGGCGATCAGGTCGCGCCCGCCGCCGCCTCCCGGTGTGCTGCCCCGGTTGCCGGCCAGCGCGTGCAGCAGCCGCACCTGGGCCGGGTCGGTGTCCTGGTACTCGTCGACGAAGACCGCGTCGTACTTCCCCGCCAGCAGCTCCGACACCTCGGGGCGCTCGGCGAGCAGCACCGCACGGTGGACCAGCTCCGCGTAGTCCAGCACGCCCTGGCCGTCCAGCACGTCGAGGTACTCGGCGAGGAAGCGGGCGGCGGCGCCCCAGTCGGGCCGGCCGGTGCGCCGGGCGAAGTCGGCGAGGGCGTCCGGGCCGAGGCCCAGCTCGCGGCTGCGGGCGAGCACCGCGCGCACCTCGTCGGCGAAGCCGCGGGTGGTCAGGCAGGCGCGCAGTTCGTCGGGCCAGCGGATGTGCGGGCGCCCCTCCTTCTCCAGGTCGAGCTGGCCGGCCAGCAGGTCGCGGACGGTCACGTCCTGCTCCGGTCCGGACAGCAGCCGCAGCGGGTCCGCGAAGAGGTCGGCGTCCTGGTGGGCGCGGACGAGGGCGTAACAGAAGGAGTGGAAGGTGGTGGCCTGCGGTCCCCGGGCGGCGCCGAGCCGGGCGGCCATCCGGTCCCGCAGTTCGACGGCGGCCTTGCGGCTGAAGGTGAGGACCAGCACGCGGGCCGGGTCGGTGCCGCGGGCGATGCGCGCGGCGACGGCCTCGACGAGCGTGGTCGTCTTGCCCGTACCGGGCCCGGCGAGGACCAGGAGCGGGCCGCCGGGGTGGTCAACCACCGCGCGCTGCGCCGCGTCCAGGAGAGGGGGCTCCACCGAACCCGGCAGGGTGCGCACCAGCCGGTACGGGCCCGCGGTCCCCGGCCGTGCGTGACGGTGGGGACTGTGCCGGGTGGTGGAGGAGGTACTCACGTGGGATCGCCGGTCCTGGGGGGTGTACGGGTGGTGAGGGCGCGGTGTCGTCCGCGAGCTGACGACGCTACTCGGGGACGGTCCCCGAATGCGCCGGTACGGCTGCGGGGCTCGTCACGTTATCCGGATCCGGGGAGCGGGACCGCGGAGGGCCGGACGGTAAAGGGCCGGACTCCGCACGCCCCCGCGGCCCCGGACCGGCCGCCGGTGGCCCCGGCACCGCGCCGGCCCCCGCACCACGCCCCGCGCACACCGTACGGACCCGGCTCCGCCCGATCCGCCGTCGGATGGCCGAAGCTGTCAGGTGTGAGCTCCCCCACCGCCGCCGGCCGCGTCCGCCGGGCCGCCCGTCACGCCGTCCCACCGCGCGCGCCGCATGTCCAGGCGCGGCAGGTGGCCCTCCGCACGCGCGGAGGTCTCGCGCAGCGGGGTGCTCTCCTCGCGGTAGTGGTCCAGGGCGCGCAGCTCGTGGCCCGGCAGCAGCCTGCCGTCGGAGCGCACCACGCGCCACCACGGCACCGCGCTCCCGTACAGCGCCATGACCCGGCCGACCTGGCGCGGGCCGCCCTCGTCCAGCCACTCCGCGACATCGCCGTACGTCATGACGCGGCCGGGCGGGATCAGTTCGGCGACGTCGAGCACGCGCTCCGCGTACTCCGGCAACGCGTCGCCCGTCGGGTGTTCGCTCATCCGCCCCATCCTGCCGCACGCCACCGACAGTCCGGGCCGTCCCGTGTCCATGCGCACACGGAGCGTGCGCACGGCGGGAAAGTTGCGTATCTTGCGCTTCGCACGCCCCCGCATCGCACCCTGATGCCCCCCTGCGCCCCTCGGCCGTGCCACCATCGTGCGGGCGGTGACCGGTGATACGAGAACACGAAAACCCATCAGAGGCGACGAAGGAGCAGGGCGTGCAGCCACCGAAGGCGGCCGACGACGCCTCCGACGCCGAGCCGCGTCCGGACGGGGACCGGCGGCAGCCGGACACGGACGCGGAATACCCCGCCGGGCATCCGGCCGGGTCGACGCTCGCCACCTCCGACGAGGCGCCGACCGAGCGCGTCTCGGGGGACGAACCCCTGCTGCCCGCCCGGGTGCACCGCCCCTCCGACCTGCTGCGCCTGCTCATCGGGGTGCTGGCGGTCGTCGTGCTGTTCTCCGTCGCCGCCTTCGCCCACGGCACGACCACCGGCCTCGAACAGGACATCAGCAAGGGCACGGGCCAGGCCCCCGACCTGCTGATCAAGCTCGCCGGGCTGGTCTCCAGCATCGCCGTGCTGCTCGTCCCGGTCGCCTTCGCCATCGAGCGGCTGATCAAACGCGACGGGCTGCGGATCGCCGACGGGGTGCTGGCCGCGGTGCTGGCGCACGGGGTGACGCTCGCCACGGACCTGTGGGTCGCCAAGTCCGCTTCCGGCACCATTCAGGACGCGCTGACCCAGCCGCAGCCCGGTGACGCGGTCACCGATCCCGTGCACGGCTACCTCGCCCCCGTGATCGCGTACATGACGGCGGTCGGCATGGCGAGACGGCCGCGCTGGCGGGTCGTGCTGTGGATGGTGCTGCTGCTCGACGCCTTCGCCATGCTGGTCGGCGGCTACACGACCCCGTTCTCCATCGTGCTCACGGTGCTGATCGGCTGGACGGTGGCGTACGGCACGCTGTACGCGGTGGGCTCGCCGAACGTCCGCCCGACCGGCCAGCACCTGATGGCGGGTCTGCGGCACGTCGGCTTCCGGCCGGTCACCGCGATGCGGGCCGAGGACGCGCCCGACTCCGGCGACCAGAGCGACCGGGGGCGCCGCTATCTGGTCTCCCTGGAGGACGGGCCACCGCTCGACGTGACCGTCGTCGACCGCGAACAGCAGGCCCAGGGGTTCTTCTACCGGGTGTGGCGCAGGCTCACCCTGCGCGGCATCACCCAGCGCCGGTCCATCCAGTCGCTGCGCCAGGCACTGGAGCAGGAGGCGCTGCTCGCGTACGCGGCGATCGCCGCCGGCGCCAACGCGCCGAAGCTGATCGCCACCTCCGAGCTGGGCCCGGACGCCGTGATGCTGGTGTACGAGCACATCGGCGGCCGGTCCCTGGACGCCCTGAAGGACGCCGAGATCACCGACGACGTGGTGCGCGGTGCCTGGCAGCAGGTCAAGGCCCTCCAGTCGCGCCGGATCGCGCACCGCAGGCTCACGGGCGACGCCATCCTGGTGGATCGTTTCGGCAAGGTGTTCGTCACCGATCTGCGCGGCGGCGAGATCGCGGCCGGTGATCTGGTGCTGCGGATGGACATCGCGCAACTGCTCACCACGACCGGTCTGCGGGTGGGCCCCGAGCGGGCCGTGGCCGCCGCGCTGGCCGTGCTCGGCCCCGACGCGGTCGCCGACTGCCTGCCGCTGCTCCAGCCGATCGCCCTCAGCCGCTCCACCCGGGCGCAGCTGCGCCGGCTCGCCCGGGAGCGGTCGCAGCGCGAACGCGAGGCCGTGCTGGAGGCGTCGGACGCGGCCAAGCGCGCCAGGGCCGAGGACGCGGAGCTGTCCAGGAACGGTGACCGCAAGACCGCCCGCAAGTCGCTGCGCACCGAGAAGCAGGCCGAGAAGCGGGCCATGGACGACGCCCTCGACGAGGTGCGCGAGGAGGACCTGCTCTCCCAGATCCGCCGGGAGGTCCTGCTGATCCGGCCGCAGGCCCCGGTCGAGCCGGTGCGCCTGGAGCGCATCAAACCACGCACCCTGTTCAGCTTCATCGCCGGTGCCATCGCCGCGTACTTCCTGATCTCGCAGGTCACCGAGGCCGACTTCGGGGCGGTCGTGGAGCAGGCGGAGTGGGGCTGGGTGGCCGCCGCGCTCGGTTTCTCGGCGCTGAGTTACGTGGCCGCCGCGATGAGCCTGCTGGGCTTCGTGCCCGAGCGGGTGCCGTTCGGCAAGACGGTCCTCGCCCAGGTCGCCGGGTCGTTCGTGAAGATCGTGGCGCCGGCGGCGGTCGGCGGGGTCGCGCTGAACACCCGGTTCCTGCAGCGTTCCGGGGTCCGGCCCGGCCTCGCGGTGGCCAGTGTGGGCGCCTCGCAGCTGTTCGGCCTTGGCTGCCACATCCTGCTGCTGGGCGCCTTCGGCTACCTGACCGGCACCGAGAAGACCCCGTCCTCGCTCACCCCGTCCAGGACCGTGATCGCCGGGCTGCTGACGGTCGCCGTGCTGGTGCTGGTGGTCACCGCGATCCCGTTCCTGCGGAAGTTCGTGGTGACCCGGGTGCGGTCGCTGTTCGCCGGAGTCGTCCCCCGCATGCTCGACGTGGTGCAGCGGCCGCAGAAGCTGCTCACCGGCATCGGCGGGATGCTGCTGCTGACCGGGGTGTTCGTGATGTGTCTGGACGCCTCGGTCCGGGCGTTCAGCGGGCCGGACACCCCGCACCTCAGCTACGCGAGCATCGCGGTGGTCTTCCTCGCCGGCAACGCGCTCGGCTCGGCCGCGCCGACGCCGGGCGGCATGGGCGCCGTCGAGGGGGCGCTGACGCTGGGTCTGATCGCGGTCGGGCTGCCGAAGGAGGTCGCCGCCCCGGCGGTGCTGCTGTTCCGGCTGATGACCCTGTGGCTGCCGGTCCTTCCCGGCTGGCTGTGCTTCAACCACCTCACGCGCAAGGGCGAGCTCTGACCGGTGCACGGGACACCCACTTGGACCGGCACCCCGTGCACCCGCCCCGGCGCCACCGCAGCATGGAGCGATGAGGACCTCCCCTGCCCTGCGCGCCGCGGCCCTCGCCGCCACCGTGACCGTGCTGCTCCCCCTCGCCGGCTGCGCGGACGGCGGTGACAACCAGACGACCGACCGCTCGACGAGCCCGCCCCGCGCGGCGAACGCCGCGACCGGCACGCCGTCCGGCCTCGCTTCCCAGAAGCTGCGGTGGAGCAGGTGCCCCGCCCCTTCCCAGGCGCAGGGGGGCGGCACACCGCCCTCCCCGCTGCCCGGCGGGGCGAACTGGGAGTGCACCTCCATGAAGGTGCCCCTCGACTACGCGAAGCCCGACGGCGACACCATCGAGCTGGCGCTCGTCCGCGCCAGGGCGATCGACGCGAAGAAGCGGATCGGCTCCCTCATCTTCAACTTCGGCGGTCCCGGCGGCTCCGGCGTCGCCACCCTCCCCGCCTTCGGCTCCGAGTACGACAAGCTGCGCACCCGCTACGACCTGGTGAGTTTCGACCCGCGCGGCGTGGGGAACAGCGACGGCGTCGAGTGCGAGACCGACAAGCAGCTGGACGCGCGCTACCAGGAGGACGGGACCCCGGACGACGCGGCGGAGGAGCAGGCGTTCGTCCAGGACACCCAGAGGTTCGCCGCCGCCTGCGAGAAGCGGTCCGGCGAGCAGCTGCCCTTCGTCGGCACCACCGACGCCGCCCGCGACATGAACCTGATGCGCCAGGTGCTCGGCGACGACCGGCTGTACTACTTCGGCATCTCGTACGGCACCGAGCTGGGCGGCGTCTACGCGCACCTGTTCCCCGAGAACGTCGGCAGGGCGGTCCTGGACGCGGTCGTCGACCCGACCGAGAACGCCGAGGAGTCCTCGCTCGGCCAGGCCAAGGGCTTCCAGCTCGCCCTGGACAACTTCGCGAAGGACTGCGCGGACCGGGGCGACGCCTGCAAGCTGCCCGGCTCCGACGCGGAGGAGATCGAGCAGGGCATCGCCGGTCTGCTGGACCGGCTGGAGAAGAAGCCCGTCCAGGGCATCGGCGCCCGCAAGCTGACCGAGACCCAGGCCACCACCGGCATCGCGGCGGCCCTCTACTCCAAGGAGACCTGGCCCCTGCTGGAACAGGGTGTGGACGAGGCCGACGGCGGGAACGGCTCCCTGCTCCTGGCGCTCGCCGACTCCCTCAACGGCCGCTCCGACGAGGGCCGCTACGACAACTCGGCCGCCGCCTACACCGCGATCAGCTGCGCCGACTCGCGCGAGCGGTTCACCCTGGAGCAGACGAGGGCGAAGCTCCCCGAATTCCGCGAGGCGTCGCCCGTCTTCGGCGACTACCTGGGCTGGGGCCTGATGGGCTGCACCGGCTGGCCCGTCGAGGGCACCTGGAAGACCCCCGACGTCAGCGCCCCCGGCTCCGCCCCCATCCTGGTCATCGGCAACACCGGTGACCCGGCGACCCCGTACGAGGGTGCCCGGGCGATGGCCGAGGAGCTGGGCGAGGGCGTCGGTGTGGAGATGACGTACAAGGGCCAGGGGCACGGCGCGTACAACAGCGGCGACGCCTGCGTGCAGAGGGCGGTCGGCGGCTATCTGCTCGACGGCAGGGTCCCGGAGGCCGGTACGGTCTGCGGCTGAGCGCCTGCGGGGCGCCCCCCTACGATGGGCGAACTGCCGTACGGGCGGGGCTCAACGGGGAGGAACGCACACGTGGTCGCACACGCACGGGCCGGGGCACTGGCCGCCGCCGCACTGCTGCTGACGGGGGTGCTCGCGGGCTGCGAGGACGGTAAGGACGACCAGCCGGGCAAGCGGGCGGACGGCGGCGCGGCCTCCTCGCCCGCCTCCCCGTCCGCCGCGGGCGGGCTGCCCGCCACGCTCACCTCGCAGCGCCTGGACTGGTCCCCCTGCGAGGCCCCCGAGGGCGGTGGGACGCCGGGCTCGGAGTGGCGCTGCGCCACGGTCGAGGTGCCGCTGGACTACGCGAAGCCCCGGGGCGACACGATCGGCATCGCCCTGATCCGCAAGCAGGCCACGGACAAGGGCAAGCGCCTGGGCTCGATGCTGTTCGACTTCGGCGGCCCCGGCGGCTCGGGGGTCTCGATACTGCCGCGCGCCGGCGGCGGATACCCCACGCTCAACACCCGCTACGACCTGGTGGGCTTCGACCCGCGCGGGGTGGCGCGGAGCGCCGGGGTGCGGTGCCGCGACGACAAGGCGCAGGAGAAGGCGTACCAGGACGTCGACATGACCCCGGACACGGCGGCGGAGGAGGCGGCGTTCATGAAGGACGGCGCCGGCTTCGGGGCCGGCTGCGCGCGCCTGTCGGGCAAGGTCCTCCCGTACGTCGGCACGACGAACGCCGCGCGCGACATGGACCTGATCCGCCAGGTGCTCGGGGACGAGAAGCTGACGTACTTCGGGATGTCGTACGGCACCGAACTGGGCGGCACGTACGCCCACCTCTTCCCCGAGAACGTGGGGCGTACGGTCTTCGACGCGGTCGTCGACCCGACCGCGGACACCACCGGGCACGCGCGCAACCAGGCGACCGGCTTCCAGCGGGCCCTGGACAACTACTTCAAGGACCGCGGCCAGGACCCGGAGGCGGGCACCCGGCGCATCACCGCCCTGCTGAAGCGGATCGACGGGAAGCCGCTGCCGACCGGCACGGACCGCGAGCTCAACGAGTCGCTGGCGATCACCGGAATCGTGCTCCCCCTCTACTCCAAGGACAGCTGGCCGGCTCTCACCCGGGCCCTGGACGAGGCCGAGAACGGCAGCGGCGCCATGCTGCTCCAGCTCGCCGACTCGTACAACGGCCGGGACGACAGCGGCCACTACGACACCCAGAACCACTCGCAGCGGGCCATCTCCTGCGCGGACGGCAAGGCCAGGCCCACGGCGGCCGAGGCGAAGGCGCTGCTGCCCGAGTTCGAGAAGCTCTCCCCCGTCTTCGGCCCGTTCCTGGCCTGGGACACGGCGGGATGGTGCTCCGGCTGGCCGGTGGAGGGCGAGCACGACACCCCGGAGGCGAGCGCTCCGGGCGCCGGTCCGATCCTGGTCGTGGGGACGACGGGCGACCCGGCCACACCGTACGAGGGCGCCCGCAGGATGGCGGACGAGCTGGGCGAGGGCGTGGGTGTGCTGCTCTCCAACAAGGGCGAGGGGCATGGCGCGTACGGCGTGAGCAGCTGTGTGACGTCGACGGTGGACGCGTACTTCCTGGACGGGACGGTGCCGGAGGACGGCAAGACCTGTTCCTAGCCCGGCACGCCGAAGGGGCCGGTCCGCGGACCGGCCCCTTCGATGTGTGGTTCTAGTAGACCGGCTTCTCGGGCTCGATCTGGTTGACCCAGCCGATCACGCCGCCGCCCACGTGGACCGCGTCGGCGAAGCCCGCCGACTTGAGGACCGCGAGGACTTCCGCACTGCGGACACCCGTCTTGCAGTTCAGGACGATGCGCCTGTCCTGCGGGAGGTCCTGGAGGGCGTTGCCCATCAGGAACTCGTTCTTCGGGATCAGCCGTGAGCCCGGGATCGCCACGATCTCGTACTCGTTCGGCTCGCGGACGTCGATGAGCTCGATCTTCTCGTCGGCGTCGATCCACTCCTTGAGCTGCTTCGGAGTGATCGTGGAACCGGCCGCCGCCTCCTGGGCCTCCTCGGACACGACGCCGCAGAAGGCCTCGTAGTCGATGAGCTCGGTGACGGTGGGGTTCTCGCCGCAGACCGCGCAGTCGGGGTCCTTGCGGACCTTGACCTGGCGGTACTGCATCTCCAGGGCGTCGTAGATCATCAGCCGGCCGACCAGCGGGTCGCCGATGCCGGCGAGCAGCTTGATGGCCTCGTTGACCTGGATGGAGCCGATGGAGGCGCAGAGCACGCCGAGGACGCCGCCCTCGGCGCAGGACGGCACCATGCCCGGCGGGGGCGGCTCCGGGTAGAGGCAGCGGTAGCAGGGACCGTGCTCGGACCAGAACACGGACGCCTGGCCGTCGAAGCGGTAGATCGAACCCCAGATGTAGGGCTTGTTCAGCAGGACCGCGGCGTCGTTGACGAGATAGCGGGTGGCGAAGTTGTCCGTGCCGTCCACGATCAGGTCGTACTGGGAGAAGATGTCCATCACGTTCTCGGCTTCGAGCCGCTCCTCGTGAAGGACCACGTCGACCAGGGGGTTGATCCCCTGGACGGTCTCCTTGGCCGACAGGGCCTTGGACTTGCCGATGTCGCCCTGGCTGTGGATGATCTGGCGCTGCAGGTTCGACTCGTCGACCTCGTCGAACTCCACGATGCCGAGCGTGCCGACACCGGCGGCGGCCAGGTACATCAGGGCGGGCGAACCGAGGCCGCCCGCGCCGACACAGAGCACCTTCGCGTTCTTCAGCCGCTTCTGCCCGTCCATCCCGACATCCGGGATGATCAGGTGGCGGGAGTACCTGCGGACCTCGTCGACGGTGAGCTCAGCAGCTGGCTCGACCAGGGGTGGCAGCGACACAGGAACCTCAACAATGCAGGTGGTCGGTTTCTACGTACTTCGACTACGTACGGTTGTTCTTGCCGTAACACTGCCACGCCCCTCCTCATTCCGAGATACCGGGTCCGATCCGCGAGACGATTTCGTCCCAGTACCTGGGCAGTGCCGCGAATGGGTCGCTTTGCCCGCGGCCGTTCCCCGGCCCCGACCGCCCGCCGCGGTCCGTGAAGAAGATCGTCCCCGCGCCCTGCCAGCGCGCGATGCGCATCGCCTCCTCCAGATGCGTGCGCGGAACACCGTGCACGAAGTGGGCGAACCGGCCGGGCGGGTAGTCCGCGGTCCACTCCGCCACCTGCGACCAGCGGTAGTCGCTCCACGCGCCCCGGAACGTGACGAGCTGGTCGCCGGTCTCGGCGTAGCCGGGGTACGGATGGGTGTCGTGCCCCAGCACGAGGTGCCCGCCGCCCTCCCCCAGGAACGCCCGCAGGGTGCCGGTGAGGCGGCGGACGGCGGGCAGTCCGGCGCGGTCGCCCGGACAGCGGTCGAGGTAGAAGCCGTCCACCCGGTACCAGTCCAGGAAGGACCGGGCCTCGGCGAGCAGCTCCCCGAAGGGCCGGTCGCCGTGGCCGAGGTCGAGCTGCCCGAGCAGCCTGCCGCCCGCCGCCCGCACGGTGTCGAGGGGCTCCCCGCCGCGCAGCGCACGGGCGCGGGCGTTGCGCAGCCGGCCCGCCGCCTCCAGGCAGTGCGGGTCGGGCCTGCTGCCGGGGCCGTTGTCGATGTTGAGGACCGCCCAGTGCAGCGGGGTGCCGGGGCGGCTCAGCTCGGCCCACTCCACCGGCGCCAGCAGCGGGTGCGCGTAACCGGGGACTCCGAAGCCGAGCCGGGCGGCCCCGCTGGTGCGGCGGGCGGTGCCGGTACTGGTCAGATACGGCACGCCGCCTCCATCCAGATGTCGGCGAGGGATTCCTCCAGGTTGATCCGGGGGCGCCAGCCGAGCCGGTCCCGGGCGGTGCGGACGTCGGCCTGCTGCCAGGCACCGCAGCCGTCCGGGTACGGGGACGGCGTGGCCGAGAGGTGCTCGATGACCGATTCCGCGGAGGTGCGGGGGGCTCCGATGGGGAGGCGCGCGGGGGGCGTGTCCAGTTCGTGCAGCGCGCCGGCGTATCCGGCGACCTTGGCAAGGACGGCCGCCGCGTCGCGCAGCCGGACGGCCCGGCCGGTGCCGATGTTGACGACACCCTGCGCGGCGGAGAGCGAGGCGGCGTGCACGGCCCGCGCCACATCGCGTACGTCGACGAAGTCGCGCTGCACGCCGAGGCCGCTGAGCTTCAGCTCGCCGTCGCCGGACTGCATCGTGCGGCGCATGGCCTCGGCGAGCCGGCCGAGCGGGGAGCCGGCCGGGGTGCCGGGACCGACCGGCGAGAAGACCCGCAGCACGACCGCGTCGAGGCCGGAGCCGAGGACGAGTTCGGTGGCGGCGAGCTTGCTGACGCCGTACGGGCCTCCGGGACGGGGGATGGCGTCCTCGGCGGTGGAGGAGCCGGGCTGGGAGGGCCCGTACTCCGACGCGCAGCCGACCTGGACCAGGCGGGCGGTGCAGCGGCTGCGCCGCATCGCCTCGCAGACGGTGGCGACGGCGACGGTGTTGTGCCGGGTGAGGTCGCGGGCGCCGCCCCGGGTCGCCCCGGCGCAGTTGACGACGACCCCGGGGTGGACGGCGTCCAGGAAGCGGGTGAGCGCTCCGGGGCTGCCGTTCGCGAGGTCGAACCGTACGTCGGCGTCGTCGCCGCGACCGAGAGCGGTGAGGTGGACGGCGGGATCGGCGAGCAGCCGGTCGGCCACGAACCGGCCGATGAATCCGTTGGCTCCGAGCAGCAGCACCCTCATCGCGCACCGCCTTGGGGCCGACGGCGGGCTGCCGGTGCGGGGGATTGCGGGGTCATGTCGGTGCCTCCTTGGGGAAGTTTCGTACGGGTTCGGGTGGTGACGGCCCACGGCGTCGGCTCCGCGGGCGGGCTCGGGGGGGCCGCCTCAGGGGGCGGTGTGGGCGGACGCCCTGGAGAGGGCGAGGACGGCGGTGATCAGCAGGCCGAGGGCGGCCGCGCCGCAGGCGAGCGCGGGGACGGCCCCGGTGCCGCCCGCCTCGACGAGGGCGTCGACGGGGCGGGCGACCGGATGGAGTCCGGGCAGCCGGCCCGCCAGGATCAGGGCGGGGGCGGCGGCCTCGACGGCGCAGGCGGCGGCGAGTCCGGTGGCGGCCGGTTCGGGAAAGCCGTGGACGGTCAGGAGCCGGGCCAGCAGGAGCAGCACCCCGAGCGCGGCGGCCCCGGTCGCCGAGCCGCCGGTGCCGAACCCCAGCCGGGCCAGGTACAGCAGCACGGCGAGGGCGCAGAGGAAGAGCGCGACGACGCCGAACAACAAGGGGCGCACGCCGGCCGCGAACTCCTCCAGCGCGTGGCTGCCGTGCAGCCTCCGGCGTGTGTACCGGGAGAAGAGGTGGGCACACCAGGCGGCGGGTGCCACCGCGAGGGCGAGACCCAGCAGGGGCGCCGGGGTCAGGGTCCAGGGCCCCTCGGGGCCGCCGCTGAGGACCTGGTTCAGCAGGGCGTCGCCGTACAGGACGTAGCCGAGCAGCCAGCAGACGCAGAGCGCGGCGGTTCCGGAGAAGCGGGTGGCGGCGCTCAGCGGGCCGGTGCGCACGGCGAGGACGAGGGCGATGAGGGTGAGCAGGGCCCCGCCGGAGCCGATGGCGAGTCGTACGTCGCCGCCGGGCATCCC
The DNA here is from genome assembly GCF_040632605.1 of Streptomyces sp. NPDC019224. NCBI lineage: Bacteria > Bacillati > Actinomycetota > Actinomycetes > Kitasatosporales > Streptomycetaceae > Streptomyces > Streptomyces sp. NPDC019224. The sequence continues at coordinate 63,323 of NZ_JBEYCF010000044.1, forward strand.
GTCGGTGAGCCGCAGCGCGGCGAGGGTCGCCAGGCAGGCGGCGCCGGGCAGCAGCGCCCGCAGCGTCCATGCGGCGCGCGTCGTGACGTCGCGCGCCGGAGCGGGCTCCGTCGCGAAGGGCTCCCCCGCGACCGCGGGCACCCGCGCGAAGAGTTCCTCGGCGAGCGAGAAGACGTCCCGGTGCCGGTAACGGGCGGCGGTCCGGTCGGTGACCCCGTGCGCCTCGAGTCCGGCGGCGATCTCCAACGGATCGACGGCCCGTTCACACAGCTCCCGGTGCCGGTGCATGAGCGCCCGCACCGGGTCAGCGGTCCCGCGCCGCCCGGCAACCGCCTTGCGCACGGCGGCGTTACGGGCGGTGTGCGCGGTGTGCGCCACCTCGGGGGGGCGTGCGGAGGCTCCTGCGGGCGCGTCGGCAGGAGCCGAGGCGAGGGCGTGCGCGGGCTCGGCACTCGGGGCGCCGGCGTGCGCGGGCGCATCGGCGGTCGCGGGCTTCCCGGACACGGGGGCGGTCCCGCCGGGCGCGGGCTGCTCTCCCCGGGCCGGACGGTTCGGGCCGGCCTGGCCCGTCGTCTCGTGGTTACGCATCGCCGCCCCCGGCGCCCGCCCAGCTCGGGGTGCGGTCGGTGCGCTCCCGGTCGACCGGGTCCGGCCAGTGGTCCCTGACATGGACTTCCGGCGGGGTGGCGAAGGGGCGCGGGGCGTCGTCGGCGGCCGGCAGGGGCCTCTCACGTACCGGGGCCTGTGCGATCAGGTCCAGGTAGATGCCGCGGAAGGCGGCAAGGTTCTGCTCGACCGTGAAGAGTTCGAGCGCCCTGGCGCGCGCCGCAGCGCCCAGGCGTGCACGGCGTTCCGGGTCGCGCAGGAGCGCGATGCAGGCGTCCGCGAGCGCCCGGGGGTTGCGCGGCGGGACCACGAGCCCCGTGCCCCCGATGACCTCGACGACCGCGCCGACGTCCGTCGACACCGTCGCCCGGCCGCAGAACATCGCCTCGACCAGGCTGATCGGGAAGCCCTCGACCACGCTGGAGAGCACCACGACCCCGCCGGCCGCGTACGCCCGGGCCAGGTCGGGGACCTCGGGGCCGCCGATCTCCTCGAAGGTGACCGGGCCCTCGCCGGCCTGGTGGGGGTCCGACGCCTCGTCCGGGAACAGCTGGGCGGCCAGGGCGCGGCAGCGCTCCAGGTAGTCGGCGCCCGCCGGGCCCGGGGCGGGGGCTCCGATGATCCGCAGCCGGGCGGCCGGCTCGGCGAGGCGCACCTCGGCGAAGGCGTTCAGGAGCGCGACGAGGTCCTTGGCGGGTTCGATGCGGCCGACCCAGACGAGCGTGTCGGGACCGCCGTCGTCCTCGCTCTCGCCGAGCCCCGCGAACCGGGTGGACTCCATGCCGGGGTACACGGTCCGCAGCTTCGCGGGGTCGGCCCCGCACCGCTCCTGCCAGCGGCGGGCGTGGGTGTTGCCGGGGGTGATGAGCGCGGCCTGCCGGTAGACCTCGGTGGCGAGCCGCCCGTGGAGGTTCGCGAGGAGCGCGCGCACCGGCGCGCTGACCGGCGCACCGCCGGACGAGAGGTAGTGCGCCCGGACCCGCACGGCGTGCTCGGTGACCAGCAGGGGCACCCCGAAGAAGCGTTTGGCCAGCAGCCCCGGCAGGGCGGCGGTACCGCCCGCCGTGGCGTGGCAGAGGTCCACGCCACCGAGGCCGTCCTCGTCGTACCAGTCGAGGGAGAGGGGGCGCAGGGCCCGGTCCAGCTCGGCGGTGAAGGCGAGGAGGTCGGCGACGGTGGCGGTCTGGACGGTGCGCCCGGTTCCGGGCGCACGGCAGGCGGCCTCCAGGATGCGCACGGCCGTCTCGGAGCGCAGGGCGGCGGGCAGTCCGCCGTGCTCGCAGGCCAGTTCGGCGAGGCCGTAGAGGCCCCGCGTGAACCGCTCGTCGAGTGGGCGGCCGGCGCCGCCCTCCGTGCGGCCGCCGGACTTCCCGACGCCCGTGTCCGGCTCGCCCCGCCCGGTGTCCGCCGCGCCGCAGAGCGAGGCCGCGAGGTCCGTGAAGTGGGTGGCGAAGAGGCGTCGTTCGCGCCGGGCGTAGGCCCGTGCGCCCCCTCCGGTCAGCAGCCGGGCCAGCGGCCCCCGGGGGGCGTGCAGACCGAGGGCCTCCTCGTCGGCGGTCCACAGCGGTGCCGTACGCACGCTGCTGACCTGGGCCGGGAGCCGGACCCAGCCCTGCGCCTCCTGTTCGGCGGAGCGGCTGAGCGCGAAGAGGTCGAACTCGTGCTGCGCAAGCCCGCGTACCAGACGGTCGCACCAGAGTCTGGACTCACCGGTCGCATACGGATAGCCACCGTCGGTGAGCAGTCCGATCCGCACGAGCGCACCCCCGATCTCCCTTGTGAGCGGCCACCGTTGGATCGGCGGCTCGCGGCGGGACGACCGTAAGCGAATACGCCGGTGGCGCGACGGACGGTTGTCCGTCGCGCC